>DAISHO010000093.1:0-7102 GCA_036822495.1 Thermodesulfovibrionales bacterium | reverse complement strand
TGTAGCCTGTTCTTTGGCCTCATGCCCTTTTAAGACTTATCTTGGACAGATGTGATTTTCAAAGAAATTTTAGCCTTTATAAGTCATGCTTGCTTAATGTATCTCAGTGTGGTAAATTTAATTAAGTACTTAAAAGGGAGGCAGGGATGAAGAATATAAGGATTTTAATTATCCTCACAGCTTTCATCATATTGGTTTCTTATAGTCAGGGCATCAGTGGTCAGGAAAAGAGTTTGAATCTCCTCGGGCTTGAGCTCTGTCCAAACAGCGCTGGTTCTCTTTTAAGGGATGAGATATCAGGGATGACAAAGGAAGACATCCTTAATGTAATAATAGAAACAGAGAGAAAGGATATTATTCAAACAGCTATCAAACTTGAGAAACTTCCTGTTGTCTATGAAGAGAAGGAAGATAAAGACAGAACGATATTTGTTATAAGACTCAGATAGGAGGAGCAGATGAAGGTCTATTTATTTGTAATAATAGCCCTATTAATTCTTCCTTTAAACGCCACAGCCGTTGATATTAAGTATGCTGGGTGCGTAACCATACAGGAGAATCTTCTCAAAGAAGCAAAGGTCCTCTATGAGAAAAAAACAGGCCGTATCATAGGCCTTTCAGGAGGTGGTGCAGGAGCGGGTATCAAAGGAGTCAGCTCGGGATTAGTGGATATCGCCGGTGTGTCGAGGCCCTTAAGACCTGATGAGATAGCTCAGGGTCTTGTTGCCTATACAGTGGGATATAGTGCTGTAGCTGTTGTTGTGAATAAAGAGCTGAATATAAATAATCTGAGCATAAAAGAGCTGAAGGATATATTTACAGGAAAGATAAAGAATTGGAAAGAGCTCAAAGGCCCTGACCTTTCTGTAAAGGTGGTAATACCATCAAAAGGTTATGCAAGCAGGGATGAATTTGACAGGGTCGTAATGGAAAAGGAAAGGTTCGCGGAAGAAGCCATAATTACACCAGAGCAGACACTTTCTGAAACCGTTGATGGTATAAACGGGGCTATAGGAATAGTTGATACATCAATGCTGGACCCAAAGAAGGTAAGGGTTGTAAGAATTGATGGAGTTTTACCAGAAAAGGTGAACATAAAATCTGGAAGATATAAGCTCGTCATCCCGATAAATCTTGTAACAAATGGTGAGGCAAAAGGAATCATAAAAGAGTTTATTGATTTCCTCCTTTCTCCAGAAGGTCAGTCAATAGTGGAAAAGAGATTTGTAGGTGCAAAATAGCCTTTAAATTGAATCTTATGGCATAATATTTAAATGTCAAAGGCTTCCATTGCCTCAGGTGGCGAAGTAACAGTCAAATTCCTTACCTTGAGACAAAAAGGAAAAAAGGCCTTTATTCCCTACATAATGGCTGGTTATCCTTCAGAAGAGGATACAGTTAGAATTACAGGCCTCCTTGAGGAATGCGGGGCAGATATAATGGAGCTTGGTGTGCCTTTTACAGATCCCCTTGCAGATGGTCCTGTTATACAGGCTGCCTCTGAGGAGGCTTTAAAAAATGGAATGAACCTGAAGAAGGTCCTTCCTCTTGTGGAAAGGATTAAAAGGCAATTTTCCATACCCGTAATCCTAATGACATATTACAATCCTGTCTTTAAATATGGTGAAGAGAAGTTTGTGAGGGATGCCATTAATGCTGGTGTGAGTGGTATCATTATACCCGACCTTCCTCCTGATGAGGCTCATTCCCTGAAAGGGCATGCCAGAAAAACTGGCCTTGACACTATCTTCCTTGCAGCACCCACCTCAACTCCTGAGCGATTAAGACTTATAGCTAAGGCATCCACAGGTTTTATCTACTATGTGTCCATAACAGGTATAACTGGCTCAAAACTGATTCTTGATGGCTCTCAGAGGTATATAATTGATACATTAAGGAAATTAACAGATAAACCAGTTGCAACAGGTTTTGGAGTATCAACCCCTGAAGAGGCAAAGGCTGTAGCAGAATTCTCTGATGGAGTAATAGTGGGAAGCTCAATTGTAAAAAGGCTTACCGGATCAGAAGGTGAGCTGAAGAGCTATATATCTCATTTAGCAGAGGCAATTCATTCAAATTAAGGTGGCGAAGTAACAGTAGGGAAAGAGATGAAAATAAAAGTACTTGGTGCATCTGGTGCTGAGTTTCCTGGGCACAATCCACCTGCATATTTAATCAACAGATTTCTGCTCCTTGATGCTGGCACCCTCGGTGCTGTCCTTAAAGAGACAGAGCAATGGAAGATAAGGTATATTTTAGTAAGCCATGCCCATCTCGACCATATAAGGGCGATCCCTTTTCTTGCTGATAATATAATAATAAAGAACAAAAGGCATCATGTAACAGTTATTAGCATAGATGAGGTGCTTGAACAGTTGAAGATGCACTTACTTAATGGAGACATCTGGCCAGATTTTACAACCATAGGAAATGCAGGACCTGTAGTAAGGCTCAGAAAGATAAAACCAGAGAGATGGATACAGTTAGATTCTCTAAGGGTGATACCTGTAGAGGTAAATCATTCAGTGCCTGCAGTTGGTTACATTATAAAAGAGGTAAAGAGAGGGTCTGAAGCAATCCTTGTATATACAGGAGATACAGGTTCAACAGATAGGATATGGTCTTATTCTGAAGGAGCAGATGCTATCATTGCAGAGGTCTCCTTCCCTAATAAACTGACTGCCCTTGCAGTAAAGACAGGTCACTTAACGCCTAAGTTATTAATGGAAGAGCTCAAGAAGATATCGAGACAGCCAAAGAGGATTTTTATAACACATCCCAAACCCCAATATATTAAAACGATAAAGCAGGAGCTGAAGGCCTTAAAGATAAAGGGCCTGAGGTTATTAAGAGAGTCAGAGGAGATAGAAATATAATGGCATGGTTTAAAAAATCAAAAGACACAGGTAGGGAAAAGAAGGTAAGAATACCAGAAGGACTATGGGTAAAATGTGAAAATTGCAAAGAGATAGTGTACAGAAAAGAGGTTGAAAAGAACCTTCAGGTCTGTCCGAAGTGCAATTATCATTTCCGCATAAGTGCATTAGAGAGGTTAGCTCTCCTCGTAGATCCAGATACCTTCGAAGAGATGGATACTGATATAATTGCTGCTGATCCCCTTGGATTCAGTGATAATAATAAAACCTATCCTGAAAAGATAAAGGAATATCAGATAAGGTCAAAACTTAAAGAAGCTATTGTCACGGGTGAGGGGATGATAAAAGGGCATCCTGTTATTATCGCTGTAATGGATTTCTCTTTTTTTGGTGGAAGTATGGGTTCGGTAGTTGGTGAAAAGATAGCAAGGGCTGCTGAGAGGGCGGTTGCAAAGAGGCTTCCCTTTATTGCTATAACTGCCTCAGGAGGGGCAAGGATGCAGGAGGGAATCTTCTCTCTCATGCAGATGGCAAAGACCTCTCAGGCTATAGCACGCCTTAAAGAAGAAGGTGTTCTTTATATTACTGTCCTCTGTGACCCAACTTTTGGTGGCGTAACAGCAAGCTTTGCTATGCTTGGAGACATAATAATAGCAGAGCCCAAAAGCCTCATAGGATTTGCAGGCCCAAGGGTTATAGAGCAGACGACAAAACAGCAACTTCCAGAGGATTTTCAGAGGGCAGAATTTCTCCTAAGTCATGGCTTTGTTGACCTTGTTGTAGAAAGAAAGGACCTCAAAAAGACAATAGCCCTTTTGATAGAACTTTTTACAGTACCGCCGAGCGATAGAGAGATGGTACGATAGTACGGCAAATGTAGTGAGTTACAGAAGACTGAAGGCCATAAAGATTAGGCTGAAGGCTGGTGTTTTTAAATGTATTAATTTATTTAAGCCTAAAGTCTGTTTCTAATTTTCGGCCTTCCGCCTGAAGTCTATAGCCTAATTGTTATGTCCTATTCTGAAACTATAAACTATCTTTACAGTCTTCAAAAATTTGGTTTAAAACTGGGTCTATCCAATACGGAAAGACTGTTAAAAGCCCTTGGTAACCCTGAAAAGGACTTTCTATCCATTCATGTGGCAGGCACGAATGGAAAGGGCTCAACCTCGAGGATTATTGCTATTCTTCTTGAGGGACTTGGCCTCAGGACAGGCCTTTTTACCTCACCCCATCTTGTAAGATTTACTGAGAGGATAAGGGTAAATTCAGAAGAAATTTCTGAGAATGATGTTGTAAGGCTCACAGAGTATATTAAAGGTATAGCTCCTGAAGATATTAAGCCAACCTTCTTTGAGTTTGTAACTGCCCTTGCCTTTAAATATTTTTCTGAAAAGAAGATTGACATAGGGGTCATAGAAGTTGGGATGGGTGGCAGGCTTGATGCCACAAATGTAATAAGACCTCGGGTTTCAGTTATTACTTCTATATCCAGGGATCACAGGGAATTCCTCGGCAATACCATAGAAAGCATAGCTAAAGAGAAGGCAGGGATAATAAAAAAAAGGGTTCCTGTTGTCTCATCTTTGCAGGAAAGGCCTGCCATGGAGGTAATTGCAATGAAGGCATCTGAAGAGGCTTCACCCCTTTATATTTATGGCAGGGATTTTACAGGCAGACTTAAAGACCTGTCTGTAAAGGGGATAGTCTTTGACTATGAAGATGCAGAAATAACCTTAAAGGATCTCTTCCTTCCCTTAACCGGGGTGCACCAGCTCGAAAATGCCTGCCTTGCTATAAAGTCAGTCTTACTGCTGATTAAAAAAGGTGCAATAGACAGGCTTCAGGCCTCAGGCTTCAGGCTTCAGAAAAATAATTCCTTAAAAGAGCTTTCAGCATGTAACCTGTTGCCTGTAGCCTATCTTGAGCCCCTGTTTAAAAAAGCGCTTAAGAACCTCTCTTGGCCAGGAAGGCTTGAATTATTTTTAAAGGATAATATTCATTATCTGTTTGATGGAGCTCATAATCCTCAGGCTGTGCTGAGCCTCCAGAGGGCGATTCAGGAGATTTATCTCAGATCTTATAAAAGGGTGATTCTTGTCCTTGGTATAATGGCTGATAAAGATATTGAGGAGATGCTTGAACCTCTTTTAAAGATTAGTGATGTTATTATTGCAACCTCCCCGGATTACAAAAGGGCAATAGACCCCCAGAGACTCGCTTCAATGATAAAGAAGGTAATAGCACACACAAAAAAACCATGTGAAGTCTTTTCAAAACCTGACATAGCTTCAGCTATGGAATTAGCTAAGGGACTTTACAGAAAGGGAGACCTTGTGGTCATTACAGGCTCCTTTTATACTGTTGGGGAGGCAAAGGTGGTCTTGGGAGAAAGGGAATCCCTCAGGACACTGAGGGAAGAATATACGAAACTATGATTAAGGCATTACAATTTTTTTTTGTCTTCCTTTTTGTGCTCCTCCATGCAACAGATGTTAATGCAGCAGAGCGACAGAAAAACTTCAGCCCTCAGCCTTCAGCCTATGTTGTAAGGATTATCTCAGAGGAGCTTATTGAAGAAAAGAATATCTATATTCTTAAAGGCGATGTGAAGATTGAAAGGGTAAGGACTATAAAAGGTGGCGAGGGCAACAGTGTTTTGGAGGAAATTATAGAGAAGGTTCAGGCAAGAGAGGCTGTATATAACTCTGGAACTCAAGAGGCAGAACTGATTGATGATGTTTACTATGAAGACAGTTCAATGACAATAAAAGCCAGGAGGGCAAAACTTAACCTTAAGGATAAAACAGGCGTGCTATATGATGCAGAGATTGTTTTTAAAAAAGAATACACGAGGATAATAACTCCTGAGGTAGAAAAGCTCTCAGAAGATCATTTTATCTTTAAGAAGGCAATCTTCACAACCTGTGAAGGAATCTTGCCCGACTGGTGCATCAAGGGTAGAGATGTGGACTTTATTAAGGGAGACAGGGTTTCTGCAAAGGATGCAACATTCAACATAAAGGGGATACCTGTCCTTTATACTCCCTATATCTGGGCACCAGCCCTTACTGAAAGGAAGACCGGCTTTTTAATACCCTCCATCACATACAGCAATAGACTGGGTGCTCAGATAAAACAGCCTTTTTACATTGTCCTTGGGGAACATTCGGACTCCACCATTATCCTTGACCTCTATTCTGAAAGGGGGATTGGGAAGGGCCTTGAATTCAGGACAAGGGGATTTCCTGAAAATTTTGCTGACCTCTGGGCCTATCACATCAGGGATACAAGGCTTAACAAAGACTTCTATGAACTTCTGATAAAACAGAACTCAGAGGTCGGGGGTCAGAAGTTAGACATAAGTGCGACAGTGCGACAGAGCGACAGTGCGACAGCTAATTCTTCAGCCTTCAGCCTTCAGCCTGTTTTCAGAGAATTTATTTATGTTCATACTGTGACAGATGGGTTCTTCGATACCTATAATCCTCTAAGGGAGGTTCGGTTAACAAGATTTCTTAATTCCTCAGCAGAGGTCAGTTATTTAAAAAGCTCATTAAGACTCTTTGCTTCTGCAGAGTATTATCAGGACCTTGAGAAGGACAGCTCTCGAGTTGCCCAGAAATTGCCAGAAGTAGGTCTATCCATCTATCCAGATAGACTTGGACCCTTTTATGGAAGTCTCGAGGTAAGGGCAGGGAACTTTTTAAGACAGGAAGGCACAAAGGGCCAGAGGCTCTGGATTAGCCCTGGTATAATTCATGCAACAGGTGAAAAAATCATATTGAGTCAATCTTTAAAGATTAATGGTGCCAGTTACTGGCTTGAAGACTCGCAGGACTCGAGAATAGAGAAGCAGGTTGGAGCAATTTCATATACAGCTACCATTAATACTTCTCTCGGGAGGGATTTTCATACAGAAGGCAGGACAACCTTAATCCATACCATTGAACCATCAATAAGATTTATTCGTGAAGAAAGAATTGGTGACGAAGGTAATAGCTTAGACTATGCCATTGAAGAATTTTTTGATATAAGGAACCTTTTTAAAAGAAGCTCTCGCATAGAAATGGAACTTTTGAACAGATTTCTCATGTTTGGTGGCGAAAGTAATAGTGCTGTTGATGGAGAAGGTCACAATGAAAAAAAACTTTTGCTCCGATTCACCCAGCCTTATGACACCCTTACGAGCTCCTGGCTTCCCTTTGTTGCAGAGGTATCTTTCA
>DAISHO010000092.1:0-7141 GCA_036822495.1 Thermodesulfovibrionales bacterium | reverse complement strand
AGTCTATAGCCTAAAGCCTATTTGAGGCCTTATGCCCTCTTTAAAATACCATTTTAATTTATTTTGGACAGCTATGGCCTTATGCCTATTTTAAAAGCCCCTTTCAATTTGTTTTGGACAGCAGTGAATTTTAATCTTCTCTAAAGCCAGAACAGGGTATGCAGACAATCCTTCCATTAAGAAGCCTTGCCCTGGACTCAGCCACCTTCTCACCACAGACCTCACATCTCACACTCTGGTATATTTTTGCCTCTTCAGGTAAGGAAATCTTGATGCGCCTTATCTTGAGGAGTTCTTCGTCATCTGCTTCAAGAATTGCCTTTAGCTTCTTTGCCTTTCTTGAATGAACTGCCCTCAGAACCTTCTCTGAACGGTCACCCTCGGAATACCTCTTCCAGAGGGCCTTCTCTTCCTCCGATTCTTCTGGTGGATTGAAATCTATGGATATCCTTATAGCCTCAGCTGTTACTTCGCCAATACCGCCAGAAGGCCTTTTTGCAAATGTATAGACCTGCTTTCCATAATCTTTAAATATCAGGTTTCCCTTTCCAAAGGTGCATCCAGTAATAACCTGAATGGCATCTACCGCACAGGAGTCATTCTCCACAATGGCAACTATCTCCTCATCTCTTGAACCTTCCTCAATGCCAAGCTCCTTCAATGCCCTCAGGGCTACTCTATAGCCGAGGGCAAGGCCAGGACAGCTATGACCATGAAACTGAACAACATCGTCATAAGTCTTCATCCATACCTCCAGAATTGAAGATTCCCTGTAGCGCTATCCCTTTAACTGGTGTTATTTTAATATCATAACCCTCTGTCCCAATTTGTTCAAGTGCTCTGTTCTAAACCGTTACTCCGCCACCAAAGGAGTCTATAATAAGGAAGGAATCTGAGCTCTGTAGTGTTAATAGTGAAAGTATATTCCAGAGAGATTAATAACTAATTGCGGACTTAATGCTATTTGAAAAGCCTTCTTTTAATCATACTGCCATCTTAGCACGAGAAAATAAGAAATAGATGTCTCGCCAGATTTATTTAAGAAAATCAAGAAGGGAGGTAGAGAGGAGTTTTATAGAGGACATCCTCAGGGCCTCAAGGCCTGTCTGGGCCTTCTGGATCTCTATTGCCACCTCTGTAAGGTCTGCATCTTCTGAAAGGGAGAGAGACTTCTTAAGGGTATTAAGAAGGTTCTTTGTTCGCTCCTCCGAATCCTTAAGAAATTGCCGCCTTGTTGCAAGTTCTGCCTGTTTTTCTAGAACCTGTGTCCTTGCATCATCTATAAGGGACTGAAGGGCCTCTATTCTGTGCATTGCCTTTGTTTCCCCTATAAATGAACCATCTATATCCTCATACTGCCATGCATAGCTGAGTCTGTTTGCTATATCCATGATGTTTGTGACAGTAAATACATCATGTTCAGCACTCATTGGGTCACCTATCTCTATGGTTATTGTATTAACTCCTGTAACAGGGTTTTTGCTCTCTGTATATATTACAGATGTGCCATCAGAAAGGCTCGAGGGATTACCACTTCTGAGAAGAGGACTGAAAACCTCAGTACCAGGGATGTTAACATCAACTGATGAATTACTATTTAATGGAAGGCCCATCTCGCCCAAATCTCCCTGATATTCATAGGTGTGAGTTAATGGATTGTAGACAAAAGCCTCCCTGTCTGTCCTCATCCCTGAAAAGATGAATCTTCTTAAGTGTCTGCTGTTTGAGAGCTCATAAAGGTGGTCTCTCAAGAGGCGTGCCTGCTGGGAATTGAATAGCCTTGCCTGCTGATCCTGTGGATTTACTCCTGAGATAGTGAGTTTTCTCAGCTCCAAAAGGGTATTAGATAGAGTGCTCAATATATTATCAGTGAATTCAAACTGGAGGTCTCCTGTTGCCATATTCCTCAGATATTGCTCTCTAATGGAGATTTCCACCTTATAGCCTAATGCCCTTGAGCTCGAGGTAATGTCATCAGAGGGTTTCAATATCCTCTTCCCTGTGGCAAGCTCTTCGTTTCTTCTTGATAGCTCCTCGAGAGAGTTCTGAAGACCCTTTTTGACCTCTTCATATATTGTCATTGAACTAATCCTCATGGCCACCTTATATATTCAATATGGTCTCAAGTAGCTCATCAGCCACTTTTATTATCCTTGCACCTGCCTCAAAGGCCCTCTGGTATTTAATGAGATTCACAGCCTCCTCATCAAGATTAACTCCTGAAAGGGCATCCCTCTGCCTTGTGAGCTCTGCCATAAGGTTCTCTTCAAATTTCAGGCTGTCCTGTGCATTTCTGCTCATAATCCCTGTTGTTGAGACGAGTTCATTGTAGTACTCAAAAAATGTGGAATTTCCGAGTTCTGGTATTGATGACTCAAAGAGGTTAACAATCCTGAGGGCATTGAGATTATCCAGTGGTATGGTGAATGCAGAGGAAGAGGCTGCAATCTTCAAAGGATCGCTAATTGCTACTTCTGCATCTTGAATCAGATTCTTTAAAGGACTTATCACTATCCTTTCATCCTGTAATACAGAACCTGTTACAGTGACTTCGATACCATCAAAGCTAATGGGATTACCTGAAATATATGTTCCTGATGCCACCAGATTACCGGTCTGAATGGAACGGACTGTGTAATTACCAGAGGCAAAGGTTATCTCGTATTCATCAAGGGTTAACTGACTCATGTCTGTAATAGTTGCTGAAGCTACCGCACCCTGGGTGTAGTTATCTAAATAAAGTTTAACAGGGGTAAAGAAATCCTCTCCTGTAGTCCCATCAAGGCCATAACCCTGCCTGTGCTGAAGGTTTATCTCCTTTATTACTGAGCCAATGAGCCTTCTCAGACCAAAGAGCTGGTAGTTTTCTATATCCCTTCTTGATGAGAGAAGTCCTCCAAGTTCTCCCTGTCTAATAGTATCTGTAATATCCTGACCATTTATGAAAACACCTCTCCTGCCATCCCTCTCTACAGGGGCTGAAAGCATTGATACATTCTCACGCTCGACAAGGGCAAAGGTGCCATGGTTTACAGTTACAGAACCATTATCCTCCTCATAATAGGAGATATCAATGAGTTCTGATAGCCTTCTCAAGGCCTCCTCTCTCTGGTCTCTGAGGTCATTTGCCTTTTCTGATAGAAGACCTGATTCAACCTGAAGAATCTTTCCATTAAGGTCTCCAATCTGTTTTAGAAGGCTGTTTATCCTTTCTGTTGAATCCCTTATCTGTCTTTCTATATCATTGAGCGTATTTTTAATAGCACCCTCCATCTCCTTAGCTACCCTCAAAAAGGAATCCGCCTTTGTCAGCAAAAGGTTCCTGGCAGGAAGTAAGTCGGGGGATGAAGACACCTCCTGCCAGGCAGAGTAGAACTCCTGGAGGGCACCAGAGAGTCCGGCACCTTTAAGGTCATTAAAGGTCTCTTCAATACCTGTCATAATGTTACTCATCGTCCTTGTGAGACCTATTTTCTGGCTCTGGAAAAATATCTGGTTGTAGATGAATACATCAAAATATCTTCTTATCCCGGCAACCCTTACACCTCTTCCAGTAAATCCGGCTTCTGTTACAACAGGTGTAGTTGTCTCAAGTATAACCTCTTGTCTGTTAAACCCAGGGGTATTGACATTGGCAATATTGTGACCCGTCACATATAGGCCTGTCTGGCTTGCAAAAAGGGCTGACCTTCCAATATCAAATAATCCAGATAAAGACACTCTCAAACCTCCCTGCTTAAAGAAATAGATCTTGGAGTATTCACACCAAGGGCCTCCAGAAGGGATGAGGCATTCTTTACATAATTAAGGGAGCGGTCAATAAGGAGCCTGTTAAAGCTGTTCAATTCAGAGATTGCCTGAAGGAGGGATATCAGGCGGGACCTTAGATGGAGGAAATCCTCATCCCCTGTTATTTCGTAAATCGACTTAAGATTCAGGACTTTCTCTGTCTTCATCTTTATCCTGAGCCTTTCTGTAATTCTGAGCCTCTCATTATCGAGGAGCCTGAGTCTCATCATGATAAGGTCCTTCCTCTTTGAAAGCTCCTCAATCTCTGAAAATCTGAGGTCAACAAGACACCTCCTCTCCTTCTGAAGGAGGTCCTGAAGGGCAAGATAACCCGTGAGCTCTTCTCTCAGGATATCCTTTATCTGCTCTAATTCACTCATATCTCCATTAATATCTTTTCTGCAAACTTAGAGTAGTCAATCCTGTAGTTGCCTGTCTCGATTGCCTTCTTCAATGTCTGAATCTTTTCCTCCCTTATATCAGGAAGGGTTCTGATCTCCTCCATAAGCCTTGCAGACTCCCTTGCCCTTTCAGAGATCTCTATCCTGTCCTCGCCTGAAGACTGGATACCTTTCTGTGCCTGAGCCTGCTCTTCTGAAACCTTTTTTACTGTTACCTCGTTACCAATACCCTGACCATGTAACTGAGGCCTTACCGGGCCTTCTCCATAAATCTTCATTTACCTGAACCTCCTTTCTATTTTTTATATCGGCATCAGGCCTTCAGGTCTTTAATCCTTAAAAATCCTTCAGGATCAATAGGTTTCCCTTGCGAGAGCACCTCAAAATGGAGATGGCTTCCCGTAGAAAGACCAGAGCTACCCACCTCTGCAATCACCTCACCCTGTCTTACAAGGGCACCCACTTTTACAAAATTTTGTCTGTTGTGGCTGTATCTCGTTTCGAAGCCCTTGCTGTGTTCAATTATTACTGTATTGCCATAGCCCTTGAACCAGCCACTGAATTTGACTCTTCCATCCATAACTGCCCGTACAGGTGTGCCCTCAGGAGCCTTTATATCTATTCCCCTGTGGAATCTCCATGTACCTGTAACAGGATGGAGCCTCATCCCAAAACCAGAACTTAAAGTCCCTTCAAGGGGATAAGAAAGGTCTGAGCTCAAAGGTTGGAAATCGGAGGTCGGATGCTGAGGAATGAATTTTTCCTCAAACTCTGACATCTGACCTCTGACTTCTGGCATTTGATATCCGACTTCTGACTTCTGAGCTCTGTTTTCTGCCACCTGTTTCATGAGCTCTCGTGCTATAAGGTCTCCAAGTCCTGTACCCCTTTCAGCAAGAAGCCTTGATAATTCCATGTCAAAAAGAGATGTATATGTCTCCTTCTGAAAGCCCTTTTCTGATTCCATTGGTGGCGAAATAGCAGTGGTTCTCCTCATTGCCTTCAGTAATTCATAGAGAAAAAGGGACTCCATCTCTCTGGAGACCTTTTTTATAATTGCTTCCCTGCTGTCACCTTCAAAGTTTACCTTTCCTGTAATCCCTTCAATCTTCATATCTTTACATTATCTCTATCTCTGCCTTTAAGGCACCTGCCTCTTTCAGTGCCTGAAGTATGGCAATAAGGTCTCTTGGTGTTACACCAAGGGTATTTAATGCCCTTATGATCTCACCAAGGGTTGCGCCTGATACCTCTACAAGGGATGCCTTCTCTTCCTTAGCCTTTACCTCTCTTTCAGGAACAACAACAGTCTCTGCACTTTCTGGTGCAAATGAAGGAGGCTGAGAGACCTTATAGGTTGTCTTTATCTCTATGGTGAGGTTTCCATGGGCAATGGCAACTGGAGAAAGTTTCACATTTTCACCAATAACAACAGTACCTGTCCTCTCATTTATTACTACCTTTGCTGGCATATCCATTTTTATTTCAATGCCCTCTATCATTGTTATGAATTCTACAGGTCTGGACATATAGGGTTCAGGTATCTTTATCCTTATAGATGTAGAATCCTCTGCAATAGCTGTGTCTGGTCCAAAGGTATTGTTTATCTTCTTTTCTATCTCTGAGGCTACAGAAAAGTCAGGCCTCATAAGAAAGAGCCTCAGGTTTCCATCAGGACTCAACATAAAAGAAGGCTCCTTCTCAATTATCACACCACCAGGAACCTTGCCTGCTGACGGATGATTTTTCTGAATCCTTGTACCACCGCCGCCACCTGTAAATCCTCCAATGGAGACAGGGCCCTGGGCAAGGCCATAGACCCTGCCATCAGGACCCTTTAAGGGGGTGAGTAGAAGGGTTCCACCCTGGAGACTCTTTGCATCTCCAATGGTGGAGACGAGGGCATCCACCTTCATTCCTGGCTTTGGGAAGGGTGGCAAAGAGGCTGTAACGATAACTGCTGCTGTATTCTTTGCCTTTATGTCTGAAGGTCTTACTGTTATTCCCATCCTCTGGAGCATGTTTGCAACAGCCTGCATGGTGGCTATTCCCTTGTCGCCTGTCCCATCAAGACCAACAACAAGACCATAACCGATAAGCTGGTTCTCCCTGAATCCCTCAAACCTCGCGATGTCTTTTATCCTCTCTGAATCTGCAGTCCCAGGTGATGAGAATAATATGAATAGTGCTGCCACAAACCATACTATAAGCCTCAGGCTATAAAATAGGCTGAAGGCTACAGGCTGAAGGCTGAAAACAGGCTGAAGGCTGAAGGCTGAAGATAGGCTATAGGCTATAGAATTTTTCCTCATATCCTGAAGGCCATAGGCTGAAGCCTGTCTGTCGCACTGTTGCACTATTTTTCTTAAAAAGGCCATATTTTGTCCAGTATCCTTACGAGCCATCCGGGCCTCTGTTTATCCTGTAATACTCCCTTTCCGACAAAATATATCTCTGTATCAGTAAGCCTTGTGCTCAGAAGGGTATTATCCATGCCAATATCCTCTGGTCTTGCCATGCCTTTAAGGACAAATATCTGCCTCTCATTGTTTATAACTATCTCCTTTCTTGCCTCCAGAACAAGGTTTCCATTCGGCATTACCTCAACGACCTTTGCTGTTATTGTGCCTATGAGTTTTCCCTGCCTGTTTGTCTCACCGCTTCCTTTAAAGTCATCCTTCATAGCCCCCTTCACAGAGGGAGAAAAGGTATTACCCTGTCCATAAAGGTTTCTCAGATTCATGTTGAGGGGAGCACCAAATAACTGTTCAATTCCTGCTTCAAGGCTTGAATCCCTCTTTGCTGATGTGTCTGCCTTTCCAGAGCCAGATATATTTTCTATAACCTTTATTGTTACAATGTCATTGAGCCTCTTTGCCCTGAGGTCTTCAAAAAGTCCAGCCCCATCCTTCCATAAGGAGTTTCTCGGCCTCTCTTCTTGAGGCCCTTCC
>DAISHO010000091.1:0-7220 GCA_036822495.1 Thermodesulfovibrionales bacterium | reverse complement strand
CTATTTGTAAAGACCTCCTGTCTTGACTTTTTAGGGTCTATGATTTCATATTCCTGTCTTATTGAACCAAAAAGTAGATAGGTCTTTATCTCTTTTACGAATTCTACAAGTTCTCTACTTAGCAGTTCATCATTGTGGAGGCGGGAAGGCAGATTTTCCGAACTTTCTGGCTCCCTAAATATAAAGGGCACCGCTGTCTCAGGCCAGATAATAATATCAGGAGAATCCCTTTTAACAGTTTCCCTGGTGAGATTCTCGTATATATTCATAACCTCCCGCTGAAAGCCGGGATCCCATTTCTTATCTTGGGGGATGTTTCCCTGAACTATACTCACTCTTATATCTGTGCCTGGTCTATTCTGGTTCAGTCTTTTGTGTCCATAAACAAAGGTAAATATGAAGGCAAGTATTAAAAGGAAAGCTCCAGCTATCCTTGGACCCAGAGGGTAAAGTGGTATTTCTTCAGTCCTTTTTTTCAGTAAGATCATATCAACAATTGCACCGTTAAAAGCAACAACGAGAAAAGAGATACCATATATACCTGTTATATCTGCAATCTGTATCAGATGGAGCATCTTATACTGGCTGTATCCTATGCTTGACCATGGAAATCCTGTAAAAAGATAGGTTCTAATATATTCAAGACTAACCCAGAGACTTGGTGCTGTTATGAGAAGTGGATAAAGAGTTCTTTTGTGAATTAGAGAGATTAGGAATGTGAAGGTACCGGTATAGAGGCTTAGGTATGTTGATAGCGCAATTACAGCGAGGATACTCCAGACTAAACCCATGCCCCCATAATAATGTATTGAATGATATATCCAGTAAAGCGTGCCAAAAAAATAAGATAAGCCGAAGACAACCCCCTCTTTAAAGGCATCTTTATTCTTGATATTCTGTCTTGATATGTTAAGGAGCAAAGGCACAAGGGCTATCCATGCCAGGAAATAAAGACCTGGCTTTGGGAAGGCAAGGCTAAGTAACAGCCCGGATAGGAAGGGTATTAGAAAAGGCAGCGAAAGCATTGTAAAATAATTTTAAAATAGCAGAAGCAAAAAAATCAAAAAATCTGTGAGGAAGCGGGATTGATTGACACCAGAGGGTTTGAAATTTTATACTTATTGGCATGGGAGCATATACAACATATCATCCACATAAGATTAAAAGAAAGAGGACACACGGTTTCCTTAAGAGGATGAGCACAAGGGGTGGAAGGCTTGTCCTGAAGAGGAGAAGGCAGAAGGGCCGTAAGAGGCTTACAGTTTAGTGCATTTAGTAAAAATCCTTAATCTAATATTTGTAAAACTCCTGATCCTTTTACTGAGGCTATATAAACTCCTTCTCTCACCCTTGTGGCACGGAAGCTGTCGGTTTTATCCCAGCTGCTCAGAATACTCCATGGAGGCCTTGAGAAGATATGGCCTTCTAAAAGGCCTCTATCTTTCTTTAAAAAGGATTTTAAGGTGTAATCCCTTTAATCCTGGTGGCTATGATCCTGTGAGGTAGAAGATGGAGATGGAAAAGAGGGCATTAATAGCTGTTTTGCTTTCAATAATAGTGCTGATTTTTTATCAGCAGCTCTTTATAAAGCAAGGCCCACAGGCTCCAGCGCCTACTGTTACTTCGCCACCAATGGAGAAAAAGTCTTCCGAGCATCCTGAGACAGAGGTTCAGCCTTTACCTATACGCACTACTTCTCAACCTCCTGCTGCAGAAGAGCGGAGTGTTCTGATTGATACACCTCTCTACAGGGCAGTTTTGAGCTCAAGATGTGGTTCCTTCAGTTCCTTTGAATTAAAGAGATTTAAAGATAAAGAAGGCAAACCAGTAAATATACTCAGGACAGCTGATGGACTTGCCCTCTGCATAGGAGATGAAAAGGGATTCTATCCTGAACAATTAAATTTTTCCATAAGGGGCGGAGACATAATCCTTACTGCAGAGAATCCATCTGGCTCAATAATACTTGAGTATTCCACTAACAGAACTTCAATTAGAAGGACCTATACATTCAGGTATGATCAATATCTTATTGATATAAAGGAGGAGGTCCAGGGCCTTTCTGAGTACTGGGTAACCCTTGGTGGAGATTTTGGAATATTTGAGCGTGACAAGGCTTTTCATACAGGTCCTGTGCTATTAAAAAACCTTGACAGGATAGAGTTTAAAGAGAAGGACCTTAAGGAGCCAAAGATAATTGAAGGAAGGATAAACTGGATAGCTATTGAGGATAAATATTTCTTTTCAGGAATTGTCCCGAAGATTACTGATGGAAGGGTAAAGGTCTGGAACTCTGAAAAACCGATGATTGCCTTGATGGCAAGAGGTCCTGTAAATGAATACAAGGTTTATGCTGGCCCAAAAGAGCATGATAGCCTGAAGGCACAGGGGCTTGGACTTGAGCATATCATTGATTTCGGATTCTTCTCCATTGTTGCAAGGCCATTATTCTGGATACTTAAGACCATTTATAAGGTTATCGGAAATTATGGATGGGCTATAGTGATTTTATCTATATTAATAAGAATCCCCTTTACCCCCCTTATCGCAAAAGGACAAAAGTCCATGAAGAAGCTTCAGGAACTCCAGCCACGGCTTGAAGAGCTTAGAAGAAAATACAAAGACGATCCTAAAAGACTTCAGATGGAAACCATGGAGCTTTATAAAAAGTATAAGGTGAATCCTTTTGGCGGATGTCTTCCTATATTAATACAATTACCGGTTTTCTTTGCCCTTTATAAGGTCCTTGCTATTGCCATAGAATTGAGGGGGGCGCCTTTTATTTTATGGATTAAGGATCTATCCTTGAAGGACCCCTATTATATATTGCCCATACTGATGGGTGCTACGATGATTATCCAGCAGGTTATTACTCCCTCTGGAGGAGATGCCCGTCAGAAAAAGCTCATGCTCTTTATGAGTGGCTTTTTTACACTTCTCTTTTTATCGTTTCCATCGGGCCTTGTGCTTTACTGGCTCACAACAAATGTCCTTGGAATAATTCACCAGCTATATCTTAATAAGAAGTTATTAACTTCCTGACAAATTCTTTTTCCTCTTCAATTGTTTTGAGTCGACCTCTAAGTTTTTCATAAAGGATGTCCCTGAATATCTTCGAAAAGGTCGGTCCAGGCTTTATGCCCATTTTCAATAAATCCTTTCCGGTCAGGGATGGCTTTATCTCTCTGAGTTCTGTCAGATATCTAATTAAAACTCTTCTTGTATCAGGCTCTTCAGTGACAGCAATGGCGAGGAGGATTGCTTCGAGGGAGAGAGTATGAAGAAGTTCATATAGGAATACAGGATCTTTAATCTCTGCGGTATTGCGGATTTTCTGGAGTATCTCCTTTGCTGAATATATATCCTTTTCAAGTTGTACCATGTATCTTTTATTAGGGGATATTCTTTCAATAGTCTTTTTAATTGCCTGGCCTGATAATCCATATATGGTCACACCAAGGATTAATCTTTCCTTCTTTACCTCTGCCTTGATCCCTGAAATGGTGTACCATGCCAATAACTCTTCAAGACTTTTAAGCCTGCTTTTTAGTTCAGAGGAGAATTTAAGAGAAGGATGAATCACACTGAGGAGGTTATATTCCGAAAGTCTTTCTATTGCCCTGAGAGGAGATACCTCATTAAGAAGGAGGCTTAATTCTTCGTGTAACCTTTCTGAAGAAAGCCTCTCAAAGAGGTTCATTTTTACCGCTGTCTTAATAAGATTTTCTGTATGCTTACTTATACGGAATCCAAATCTTTCAGAAAATCTTATAGCCCTCAATGCCCTTGTTGGATCTTCTACAAAGCTAAGGCTATGTAATACCCTTATAGTTTTTTCTTTGAGGTCTTTCTGACCACCAAAAAAATCTATAAGGGTGCCGAAATCAGAGCTATTCAACTTTATTGCGAGAGTATTTATTGTGAAGTCCCTTCTGTAAAGGTCCTTTTTTATGGATGAGGTTTCTACCTTTGGCAGAGTAGCTGGAGCTTCATAATATTCTGTTCTTGCTGTTGCAATATCTATTATGGAGCCATCTTTGAGAATTATCTTGGCTGTCCCGAATCTTTCATGGGTTTTTACCCTTGCATTAAGGGCATCAGCAACCTTTTTTGCAAACATAATACCATCTCCCTCAATGACTATGTCGATATCAAGATTCCTTTCTCCCCTTAAGAGGTCCCTGACAGAGCCGCCTACAAGATAGGCATTGAATCCTAAGGAGTCAGCAATCTCACCTGCCAGTTTAAGAATAGTAAATGTCTCAGGTGGAAAATGTTCCTTTAATTGATTTGTCATGTTTTTAAATCGTGGCGCTGAAGGCTCATGGTCTATACGGGCGCTTCTCATCAGGCCCTCATACATGGTTCTGAGGATATCTGTCCTTGTTATCGCACCTAAGAGTTTTCCATCCTTTATAACAGGCATAAATCTTTGATTCTGTTCTATCATTATCTTTTCTACTTCAGATACAGGTGTATCTGGCGATACGACCTCGGGATCAATAGTGGCAAATTCTATAACCTTGTGAAGTCTGAATCCATGAAAAAGGGCCTTCTCAACGGTTTCTCTTGAGATAATGCCAAGGAACTTGCCATTTTTTATAACAGGCAATACATTTATACCATATTTTGTGAGCTCCTTTTCAGCCTCTTTAAGGGTGGCATCAGGATCTATGGTTATTACATGCGTTGTCATTATGTCCTTTGCCAGTTTTACGGGTTTTATAACCGCTCTGAGATACTCTGTCAATTTAGCTTCAAGCTCCTCAAGTTCCTTATCCTTAATTGTTGCAGAGGCTGCTGAGGGATGGCCACCTCCACCCAATGGGGCTAATAATTCAGAGACATCCAGCTCTGTGACACTGCTCCGTGCTATAATTACAACCCTGCCTGGCATCTCGAGCATCAGGATAACGGCATCAATATGGTCCATCTCCATTATCCGGTGAGCAAGATGGGCAATCTCTCCAGGATATTCCTCTGTCTTTGCCTTGCAAATCTTTATCCTTATGTTGTTTATAAAAATATCTCTTGAAGATTCAAGGAATTCGTTAAGAAGTGAGAGGTCTTCTCTATTAATAAAAGGTTTTAAAAAGCTTGAGATTATGTTAAGGTTTGCTCCTCTTTTAAGAAGATAGGCTACTGCAAGAAGGTCTCTCTCTGTCGTTGATGGAAAGGTTAAAGAGCCAGTTTCTTCATAGATACCGAGACAGAGAGCTGTTGCCTCAAGAGGTGTTAGAAATATCTTTTTTTTCTGAAATATTTCTGTAAAGATCGTTGCTGTAGCTCCAACATCCTCGATGATTATCTCATTGTTAGGGATATCCAGAAGCTCTATCCTCAGTTCATTGCCTTTATGATGGTCATAAAGGATTATTTTGACTTTATTAATAAATTTTTTTAATTCACCGATGCGACCTGATGAGCCTGCATCGACCACTACCATCGTATCTGTTTTTGAAAGTTCTATATCCCTTATTCTGGTTCCAAGCTGATAAGTCTCTGTTAGTTTAAAAGTCTCTATAAATTCCCTTACCCGTTTTTCAATTGAACCCGGAAAGACTATAATGCCTTCGGGGTATAGTTTTTTTGCAGCAATAACACTTGCAAGAGCATCAAAATCAGCGTTTATATGAGTTGTGATTATAATCATTAATCTCGGTTGTCAGACCTTGTGTTAAGGTAAATTGAGATGGTTAAAGAAATTCACTATCAATAGGGGCATCCCTTCAGCAGGTGCATACCCTGTTTCTTCCTTCTTTCTTTGCATTATAGAGGGCATTGTCAGCAAGTGTCACAATGTCATCAAATTGCTCTATATCCTTTGATGGATATGTAGCTATTCCAAAACTCGCTGTGATTGAGCCATCTATGAATTTAAATCGCAATCCCCTAATCAAATTTCTGAGCCTTTCAGCCTCTCTTATTGCACCTTCTCTATCTGTATGAGGAAGGAGCATGATGAATTCCTCTCCCCCATATCTTGCGATAATATCACCCCTTCTTGTATTCTTTTTCAGAATCCTGCCGAGTTCTTTAAGAACCTCATCACCTACTCGATGACCATATTGGTCATTAATTGATTTAAAGTAGTCAATATCTATCATTATGCATGAAAGAGGTATGCTATATCTTTTTGCCTTTTCGAACTCTTCTTCAAGCCTGTGGAAAAAATATCTACTATTATAAAGACCGGTAAGATAATCTGTGATTGCAAGTCTTTCAAGTCTGTGCTTTTCCTGCCTTATCTCATCAAAAAGGAAGGCCTTATAAAGGGCATTGGCAGAGGCATTTGCAGCAGTCTCAAGAAAACTTATCTCAGCTTTTGAAAAAGTCTTCTGTTTCCGCGAGGTTCTTAGGAAAAGAGCTCCTATGGTCTCTTCTTTATATATAATGGGAATAACAATTATCGATTTTATCCCGAGTGGAGATATAAGTGTATAAACCTCCTTCATTAGAGGGTCCTTTTTGGCATCCTTAATTATTACTGGCCTTTTTGTTCTTAGGGCCTCTCGGATCTCGGGATACTTTCGCAGGTCAAGTCGGATATCCCTTATATCTGGATTTTCGTATGTGGCAACCACATAGAAGTGATTCATTGAGGGGGTTATCTTAACTATGGAACATCTCGTTACAGGTATTACCTCTGATATCTTCTTTACTGTGTGATAAAGTATCTCAAAAACATCAAGGGTGGTGGAAACATTTTTAGATATGTCTATTATAGCCTCGAGAAGATGTTTTTGCTGCGATACCTGGAATGCTGAGATTATCTTATAAAAGAGGTCCTCTTTCCTATAAGGTGGAAATATATAAAATGGTATATTATATCTCGATATCTTCTGGATACCTCGACCAATATCCTTCCCGATAACCCCTATAACAGGAAAACCATTTCTGTCATAGAGGCTGATGGTTTTCAATACCTTAAGATGGTCTTCTCCGAGTATTAAAATGCTGTGAGGATTTTTTTTAAAAGACTCAATAAGAGATTTTTTATCTTCAAAAAACTCACATGACCAATCCGCCAGCGGGATTTCCTTTAAAAGGCTCCTCTCCTTGGTAAAAGAACGAAGGAGTTCTTTTATTTTTCCATCATTTATGCAGGCCAGAATCATTTCTTATATTATTACATATAAGAAGAATTTATTGGAATAGGGTGACAGATTGTATTTCATGATGACATAACGAGCTTTCATGGTGTATACTCCTTTAGGGAT
>DAISHO010000090.1:0-7377 GCA_036822495.1 Thermodesulfovibrionales bacterium | reverse complement strand
TTACACTACCGAATTGCAAGGGATAGGCTGTAATCATTCTTAAAACTCATAAGACCAGTACTATCTTATCCCCTTCTTTTTGAGAAGCTCTTCTATGGCTGGAGGAAAGTCGTGGGCAACTAAGAGGAGATATGTCAACCCTCTTAATTAGTTTATTGAGGCTTTTCTCTGTTTTTTTTGAGCTTCAGCTAACTCATTTAGCCTTTCCTCTATTTTTCTCTGGGCCTCTGCGAGTTCATTTACCCTTTGCTCTGTCTTCTCCTGAGCCTCTGCAAGTCTATCAATCCTTTCAGTGAGTCTCTTAACAACCTCTGTAAGTTCTCTAAATTCCTCCTTTGTGACTGTGTTGGCAATATCCTTATAAATCCTTGCAAGAAGTCTTGCAAGCCTTTCAGTTTGAGCAGGCTCAAAGGTTTCTTTCAATTCTTCAAGTATTTATACTATATATTTACCTCTTCAAAAACCTTGCGAACAGATAAGTCCCGAAGAAAACTACTGACAGTAAAAGAACTATTGTTCCTCCTGTGGGGATGTTGAGATAGAAGGACAGGATAATACCCGAGACTACAGAGAATGTAGCAATAAGGCATGCAAGCACTGCCATCCTGAAGAAGTTTTTTGTAAGGAGCTGGGCAGTTGCACCTGGGATTACAAGCAGAGCTGAAATCAGGATTATGCCAACGAGCTTTATGCCTGTTACGATTGCCATTGCCATTGATAAGAGGAAGAGGGTTTTTATTGTCCTTACCTTTATCCCTGCCACATGGGCGAGTTCTTCATTAAAGGTGATTAGGTAGAGTTCCTTTGATATCATTATCGTGAGAATCAGGAGTATTGTTATGAGCAGTCCTCCTGCTATAGCGTCCATATTTCTAATAGCAAGGATGCTTCCAAAGAGGTAGCTGAAGAGGTCAATGTTATATTTTGGAAATAGCCCTATAAGGACTATCCCGAGGGCCATTGATGCAGTAAAGAATATGCCGATGGCTGTGTCTTCTGCAAGCCGACCTTTTGTGCTTATCTCCTCAATTGCATAGGCAACAATGAGGCTATAGATTGTTGCGCTCACAATTGGATTTATACCTGTTATGAATCCTATTGCCACTCCACCAAAGGCAGCATGGGCAATGCCTGAACCAAGAAAGGCTATTCTTCTTAAAACAACAAAGGTGGAGATTATACCTGAAAAGACTGCAAGGAGAACTCCATTTATAATTGCCCTCTGAATAAACCCGTAGGAGAGGAGTTCAAACATCGGTACCCCTTTTCAGCCTTTCACACCTTTCGCAGGCCTCTGAGTGGACCATTATGTCAACAGCCCTTCCATAAAGTCTTGAAAGAACCTCCTCTGAAAGGGCACCAACAGGGCTTCCGTGGAAGTGAAGCGTCCTGTTCAGACAGGCTATCTCATCTACATAACCTGTAACAGCACCTATATCATGGGAGACCATTATTATTGTAAGACCGAGCCTCTTCTGGAGGCCTTTAAGAAGGTGATAGAAGTCCTCCTGGCCAACTACATCTATGCCTGTGCTGGGCTCATCAAGTATTAATATCCTTGGTTCTCCTACAAGGGCCATTGCTGCAAGGACCCTCTGCTGCTGACCTGCTGAAAGGGCACCAAAGGCCTCAAAGGCTAAGTGGTCCATAGCCATTGTGCTGAGGGCCTTGATTGCCTTTTCTCTGTGAACCTTTGAAGGGAATCTCATATAACCTATCTTGCCGTAAAGTCCCATGAGGACAACATCTATTGCTCTTGCTGGAAAATTTAGCTCAGCCCTGAGGGATTGGGGAAGGTATCCAAATAGGCCCTGTTTTATAGCCTCAAAAGGACTGAGCCCTAAGATTTTTATCACTCCCTTTGAAGGTGTGAGAAGTCCAAGAATAAGTTTTAAAAGAGTTGTCTTACCACCACCGTTTGGCCCAACAATGCCAAGAAATCTTCCTTCTTCGAGTTCAAGATTTATATCCTTTAATATCTCTTTTTTCCCTATGGAATAATAGAGGGAACTTATCTCAATAGCCTTCATCTCAGGGCCTCCTCTAATTGAGTGATATTATAAAGCAAAAGATTTATATAACTGTTCCTTTCAGGGATATAGGGTGAGCCAATTGGATCGAGCATTAGAAGCCTTGCACCAGCCTCATAGGCTATTGCCTCTGCTATCTGAGGACTGAACTGGACTTCTCCAAAGACAACCTTTATATTCTCCTTTTTCATCCAGTCAACAATATATTTTATATTTTTGGGTCTTAATTCCCTTCCAGTGGCTTCTACAATATATAAAGGCTCAAGTCCGTATCTCTTTGAGAAATAATTCCATGCAGGATGGAATGCCACAAATCTTTTCTTTTTGAGTCTCGAGAGCCTTTTTTTAATCGTTTCATTAAGACTGTCAAGTTCTTTTTTATAATTAGTGGCATTCCTGATATAAAAGTCTTTTGATGAAGGGTCGATCCTTATGAGTTCTGCTGTTATCCTGTCTACCATTGATTTTGCAATAACAGGGTCAAGCCAGTAATGAGGATCTATTTCATGAGAGTGGCCGTGATGAGAATGGTCTTGACCTTTTAAAAGCTCTATTGTTTCTGAGAGGTCCACTATTCTTATTGATTTTTTTGCAGACCTGACAAATCCCTCAGACCATAATTCGAGGTCAGCTCCTATCTTTATAAACATAGAGGCCTTTGTGAGTTCCTTTATGTCTGATGGTTTTGGTTCAAAGGCATGAGGAGAGGCACCAGGGGGTATAAGGGTCTTTACAGATACCCTTTCTTTACCGATATTTTTTGTTATATCTTCCAGGGGATATATAGAAACAACTATAGAGACTTCTGCTCCATACAATAATCTATGGATGAAAAAACTTAACAGAATAAGAATTAATAGAAATGCCTTTTTGCTCATGTGAATTATAATACCATAATGGCCCTATTCAGAATTCCAGAGGCACTCACTATAAGGGACTTCAGGCTTTATATGACAGGCCAGCTCATATCCCTTACTGGCACATGGATGCAGTCTGTTGCCCAGAACTGGCTTGTCTGGAATCTTACAGGTTCATCCCTTTATCTTGGCATTATAAACAGTGCCTCATCCCTTCCTATGCTCATCTTCACACTTCTTGGTGGTATAGTGGCAGATAGATTTCCAAAAAAAAGGCTTCTTATACTTACTCAGACACTATCAATTATCCCAGCATTGATGCTCGGGCTTTTTATTGATTTAAAAATAATCACAGTCTTTCACATTGCAGTTTTTGCCTTTCTTCTTGGCACAATAAATGCCTTTGATGTTCCTGCGAGACAGTCCTTTCTTATAGAGATGGTTGGAAGGGAATCCCTTACAAGTGCCATTGCCCTCAATTCAGCAATCTTTAATGGTGCAAGGCTTATTGGCCCTGTCATAGCTGGCATTATATTATCTATTTTCAGTATCTCCACATGCTTTTATGTAAATGCCATAAGTTATATCCCGGTGGTTATTGCCCTAAGCATGATAAAGATAGCTGGCACCCCAGGAAGAGGTGAAATCAATATCCTTAATGACCTTAAAGAAGCCGTAAGTTTTGTCCTCACTGACAAGACAGTACTTCAGGTTCTGTTGCTGATTCTCTGTTTTAGCCTCCTCGGTATTCCTTATGTGATTCTTTTGCCAGTTATTACTACAGAGATATTTCACTCCTCTGCGGGTCTGTATGGGCTCATGATGGGTTCTGTTGGAGCAGGTTCACTCTCTGGAGCACTTTTAATTGCTTTAAGACAAGAGATAAGAAATAAAAAGGCATATATAGGGCTTTTTACTGTTATATTTTCTGTCGCACTTTTTTTATTCTCCCTTTCAAGAGAGGTCTTTCTCTCTATTGTGCTACTTTTTACAACGGGTTTCAGTGTTATAAGCTTTCTTGCAACAGCAAACAGCCTTATCCAGCACAGGACACCCGATTATCTCAGAGGGAGGGTTATGAGCCTTTATACACTGGTATTTCTTGGAATGGCACCATTAGGCAATATGACAGTGGGATTTATTGCCTCTTCTGCTGGATCCGTTCATGCCCTCAGGATTCTTTCAATAGCTACTTTTGTCATTACTTGCGGGATTCTGTGGTTGTTTGATAATAGAGAGATAGAGTGAAAAGTAAAGATTTCTATAAACAGATCATCTTTTGGACTGAGTTAGATCGGGAAGAAAGGATACAACATATCTTCTTTTATAAATTGTGCCATGTCTGAGCTCATTCTGATTCATTCCTTAGAATTATACCATCCTTAATGTCCAACTTTAATACAGTAGAGAGCTTTGTTGTACTGAACCCCTTCAAGCTTTAAATGTGTTAGAATTATTTCAAGGAAGTAATATGTTCACCATTGAAGAAGCCATAAGGCGGGCTTTAGAGGCTGAAGACTATTAGGCCGAAGATAGGCTACCGGCGAGAGGCTGAAGGCTGAAGTTTTCTTTAAGGAATTATTTTTATTAGCCTTAAGCCTATTCTTGCTGAAAAGAGAAGGGGATTTTTATGAGGGTTCTTGCCATAGAAACCTCCACCATGCTCGGTGGAATAGCAGTTGTTGATAAAGAGGGCCTTGTCTCTGAGGTGAGGTTCAATGTGAGTGTTGAACACTCCGAGAGGCTCATGCCAGAGATAGACCATCTCTTGAGGAGTTCATGCCTGACTATTCATGATATAGATGCCTTTGCTGTATCTCAAGGTCCTGGCTCATTTACAGGTTTAAGGGTGGGAATAGCGACCTTAAAAGGCCTCTGTTTTGCTACCGGGAAACCAGCTATAGGTGTGCCAACCCTCGAGGCAATGGCATGGAACTTCCCCTATGCAATTTACCCTGTCTGTCCTGTTCTTGATGCAAGGAGGGCACAGGTCTTTATGGCACTTTACAGATGGAATGCTCATGATTTTATAACACTGAAGGGCCCATCTGTTGTCGATAGAGAGAGATTTATTGAATTAATAGAGTCTCTCGTAGGAGATGAGCCAGTAATACTTACAGGCAATGGATATATCTTTTTCAAAGACAGAGAGAGATTTATAATACCTCCACCCCACATGCTTGTTCCATCAGCCTCCAATGTAGGATTCCTTGCCTTAAGACTTGCTATGGAAAATAGATTTTCTGATCCCGTGACCCTCACACCTCTTTATCTTAGAAGGTCTCAGGCTGAGGAGAGGCTACAGACGATAGGCTGAAGATAGAGCAGTAGAGCAGCAGACATTCGTGCGACAGAGCGCCAGAGCGGCAGTTTTTATAAGGAGTAAATTATTCTTCAATTTGACGGTCGCACAGTCGCACTATTGTATTATGAAGATAAGACTCATGGAGCCTTCTGATATTCCTGAGGTGGTGGAGATTGAGAGGCTCTCTTTCTCCACCCCATGGTCTGAGCTTTCCTTTTATAAGGAGATATACAATCCGAGGTCTCTGTGCCTTGTGGCAGAGACAGAAGAGGGTATTTCAGGTTATATATGCGTGAGCAGAGTTATTGATGAGTGCCATATCCTCAATCTTGCTGTCCATCCCTTCAAAAGGAGACAGGGAGTAGCAACTATGCTCCTTAAGACTGCCCTTGACTCTGAATATGCTGATCTCTGCAGGTACATATATCTTGAGGTCAGGGCCTCCAATAGGGTGGCAAGGAGACTTTATGAAAAATTTGGTTTCAGAACTGTTGGGATAAGGAGGAATTATTACCTGAATCCTGTAGAGGATGCCATAATAATGATGCTTGAGCCTTGCAGGAGATGAGTTACTTTATCTCTTCCAGATATCTGAGGAAATCCCCAGCTCTTAAGGCATCAACAAAACAGAGTCTTATGCCACCCTTTGTGGTAATTGGTTTTCCTTCTGGATCAAGGATAAGAAGAAGGCAGTCATGCTTGAAATCATAGAGATTTCCAAGGGCCTCCTCCTCTTCAGTTAATCTCCCTGTAAGATCAATTCTTATTGGTATAAAATCTGTCATTATCCTTTTAGCTATTTCAGGATTCTCATAGAGTTCCTTCTCCATCTGTTCGCACCTCGGGCATCCCTTTCCGTAAAAGAAATCAATAAACATGGGCTTTCTCTCTTTCATTGCCTGTTCTCTTCCTTCCTTAAGGGAATACCAGGTTATCTGCCCGTAAGCAACAGTGGTAAAGGAGAATAGAAGGACAAACATAATGCTCAGTTCCCTTTTCATTGTTTACCTCCCCTTAATAGTTTTAATGCCTTTTTATGAAGCCCTTCATTACCAGAGGCAAGGAGGGTTGTAGTTTTTTCAAGACCCAGGGGCGTGTTATCAACGGGCTTTCCTTCTATATCTGTAAATACCCCACCAGCCTCTTTCACGAGGAGCCAGCCAGCAGCAAAATCAAAGCTCCTTGAAGGAGCTGGACTCACAAATATGCTAACAGAGCCCTGTGCAAGGAGGGCAAGGTCGAGGGCAGTTGCACCAAGACATCTTGTCCTCCTTGCTGAGCCAAGGAGATGGAGAATCACTGGGATGTCCTTTTTTGGTGTCTGGGCCTCGTAGGCAACAAGATAAATCTCTGCTTCCTTCTGGGTCTTCAATTGATGACCGTTCATAAAGGCACCTCTGCCTTTTTCTGCATAAAATTCATCTCCAGTAAGGAGATTAATCACATAGGCAGTTGTTACACTTCCTATGGTGTTGCCTTCTGCAATCGCAATAGAACTACAGTAAAAGGGGATACCTGTTATGGCATTCTTACTACCATCAATGGGATCAATGAGGACCTTTTTACCTCCTCCTTTTATTTCCTTGAGTCCGTATTCCTCTGAGACTATGCTAAGTGGTTCATTTAGCCCCTCAAGTCCTTCAAGGATTATCTCTTCTGCCTTCTTATCTACTGGAAAGGTTCTGTCACCCGATGCCCCTCTTGGAGGTTTTTGCCTCTTCTGGTCTTCCCCCAGAAAGGCGTATCTATAAGGTGCAATCTCGGAATATAGTCTCTTCCCTATCTTTCTGAGTTCTTCTATCATCAATCAAGTTCTCTCTGGGAAAGGATATGGATTATCTCTTTTGGCGGTTTCTGGAATTTTTCAAGGGTACCCCTCTTTGAGCCATATCTGAAGACTGTAACCCCTTTACAGCATTTTTCATAGGCAAGGAGGAATGCCTGTGCCACATCCTCGGGTGTTGCCTTTTTAGGAAGGTTTATCGTCTTTGAAACCGCATTATCTGTGTATTCCTGAAAGGCTGACTGCATCTCTATATGATCCTCAGGTGGTATCTCATGGGCTGTCCTGAAGAGTTTTTTAATATCTCCTGGCACCTCTTTTATACCCCTCAGATTTCCTTTTTTGAGGACCTTTTCCATAAGCTCCTCTGAATAGAATCCCCTCTCTTTTGAAATCTTTAAA
>DAISHO010000089.1:0-7416 GCA_036822495.1 Thermodesulfovibrionales bacterium | reverse complement strand
GCTTTTAAAATAGGCATAAGGCCTTAAATAGGCTTAAGGCTACAGGCCATAGGCTAAGATAGGCTTTAGGCGTTAGGCTTCAGGATATTAGGGAAAAATTCTATAGCCTATAGCCTGTAGCCTACTGTAGCCTGTTCTTCAGCCTTATGCCCATTCAAACTTTATCTTGGACAGGTGTGACTTTGCCTGATTTCCTAATCTATTCAATAAAGGGTTATAATATTTTATCTACTCAGAATTTGTGGCGAAGTAAAACAGAGGTCGGATATGGGAGATAACTCCTCTTTACCCCCTCTTACTTTAAGAGAGGAAATTAAATAAAGAGAGGCTAAATGGATAAATTTCTTATCAGAGGTGGCAGAACCTTATCAGGAAGTGTGAGGATTAGCGGTTCAAAGAATGCCTCTCTTCCACTTATGGCTGCAACGCTTCTTTCACCTAACAGACATTCAATATATGGTGTGCCTGACCTGAGGGATATACGCACTATGTCAAGGCTTCTCGAGACCCTTGGTGCAGAGGTCCATTTCAGCCCCGAACAGAGATCTCTCGAGATTAATACAGAAAATATCTGTCGATTTGAAGCACCCTATGAACTCGTAAAGACCATGAGGGCCTCTGTACTTGTCCTTGGTCCGCTTCTTGCAAGGTATGGAAGGGCAAAGGTCTCTTTGCCAGGAGGTTGTGCCATTGGCTCAAGACCTATAAATCTTCACATAGAAGGCTTGAGGCAGATGGGTGCAGAGATTAGCCTTGAAGAAGGTTATATATTTGCCAGTACAAAGAAGAGGCTTATTGGTGCAAAGATCTATTTCGATATTCCTACAGTTACAGGTACAGAAAATCTTATGATGGCAGCAACATTGGCTGATGGCATTACTGTTATAGAAAATGCTGCGAAAGAGCCAGAGGTTGTTGACCTTGCAGAGGCCCTTATAAAGATGGGAGCAAAGATAAAGGGTGCAGGCACTGAGGTTATTGAGATCGAAGGAGTTAAAGAACTTCAACCTCTCAATGGCTATACAGTAATCCCTGACAGGATAGAGGCTGCTACATTTATGATAATTGCTGGAATCGCAGGAAGTGAGCTTATATTAGAAAATGTTATCCCGTGTCATCTCGATGCTGTGATTGCAAAGCTTGTTGAATCAGGTATTGAAGTGAAAGAGATGAAAAGTCCCGAGTCTTCTATCGGTGGCGAAAGTAACAGTTCAGGTAATCTTCTTTCTTGTGCATTAATGGTAAAAGGCTCTGACAGAATAAGATCATCGAATATAAAGACCATGCCCTATCCTGGTTTTCCCACTGATGTGCAGGCCCAGTTCATGGCTCTTATGAGTGTGGCTGATGGAACAAGTATTATAAGAGAGACCATATTTGAAAACAGGTTTATGCATGTGGGAGAATTAAGAAGGATGGGTGCAGATATTTCCACCGAAGGTTCTGTTGCAACTGTTAAAGGGGTAAGGGAATTGAGGGGTGCACCTGTTATGAGCTCTGACCTGAGGGCATCAGCGAGCCTTGTTATTGCTGGGCTCAGGGCAAAGGGAGAAACCATTATAGACAGGGTTTACCACCTTGATAGAGGATATGAAAAAATGGAGGTAAAACTCCAGGCCCTTGGAGCTGACATTGAAAGGATTAGATCTAAATAGTTATCCTGAACTCCCGGGCGTATACATAATGAAGTCAAAGGAGGGCAAGGTCCTCTATGTTGGTAAGGCAAAGAATATAAGACAGAGATTGAGATACTATATTCAGGAAGGGCTTGATCCAAGAAAGGCAAGGCTTGTAGCTGAGACTGATAATGTATCCTTTATCGTGACGCAGAATGAACTCGAGGCCCTTGTGCTTGAGGCAAACCTCATCAAGCAGTATAAACCAAGGTATAATGTTGTTCTCAGGGATGATAAGAATTATCCTTATATCAAAATAGTAATGAATGAAAAATATCCCCACATCGAGATTGCCCGAAGAATCAAGCATGATGGTTCACTCTATTTTGGTCCTTATGTGCCAGCAGGTATAATGTGGGAGGCCCTTTCTTTTATAAGGAGGCATTTCAATATAAGACCTTGCAGATACAGGCTTGACAAACCCATGAAGCCCTGTATCCAGTATCAGATGGGAAGATGCCCTGGCCCCTGTGCAGGTCTTGTCTCAGAGGAAGAATACAAAAAGGCCCTTCAGGAAGTGATAATGTTTCTTAAAGGACAGAGGAGAGAGCTTCTCGAAGGTCTTGAGGAGAAGATGTATAAATATGCTGAAGAGATGCGTTTTGAGGAGGCAGCAAAGATCCGTGACAGGATAAAGACCCTTAACATGCTCTGGGAATCCCAGAGGGTCCAGAGCAGTATTATAGAAGATGTGGATGTAATAGGTTTTTACGGAACTCAATATTCTTCTACAAACACAGTTGGACCGAAATTTACAGATGCTGGTGTCTTTGTAGTCCTCTTTTTAAGGAACGGATTGATAACAGGGAAAAAGGAGTTCCTGATAAAAAGAGGTGATCTCTTCGATATTGATCAGTTATCGCTAATCTTTGAAGAATTCATCGAGGTCTTTTATTCTAAGGAGATCATTCCACCAAAGATATTGCTTCTTCCAGTAGAGCCCAATGAAAAAAATATGATTGAGAGATGGCTTTCAGAAAGAAGAGGGGAGGGGGTTGTAATTAAAAGACCTGAAACAGAAGAAGAGCATGAGCTCTTGAGACTCGCAGAGGAAAATGCAAGGGTATTTTTTGACCAGGAGACCCTTAAAGTTGAACAGATTATGAAGGCCCTTTCTGATATGCTCGATATGGATCGGATACCTGAAAGTATTGGCGCCTTTGATATATCCACTACCTTTGGGAAGGACTCTACTGGTGGATTTGTGTGGTGGCAGGATGGTAACTTCTTGAAGGATAGATACAGGCATGTGAGGATTCAATATCAGGAGGGACTGAATGATTATGCAATGCTTGAGGAGAGTATAAAGAGGGTAATAGATAGCCTTTCAGGAGAGCTTCCTGATATACTGGTCGTTGATGGTGGCCCTGGCCAGCTTGAGGTCTTAAAAAGGGCTGTAGAAGCTAAGGAAGAGATTATAAAGAAGAGACCTTTCCTGATAGCAGTAGCAAAATCACCTGACAGGGTCTTTTTTGAGGGAAGGGAGATACTCCTTGAGGGTCTTCCAGGAATACAGGATAGAGTAGGTCTTCTTTTGAGGAGTATAAGAGATGAAGTCCACAGGTTTGCTATAATGTATCATAGAAAGCTTAGGGACAGGAGACTTACTGAATCGAGACTCGAAAAGATACCCGGGGTTGGCCCTAAAAGAAGGCTTGAGCTCTTGAGGGCCTTTGGAAGTCTTGATGCCATAAGAAGTGCAAGCCCTGAAGAGGTAGCCCGAAAGGTTCCTGGCATAGGATTAAAAATGGCAGAGACCATTATAGAAAGGTTAAATATAAAAGAAGATAGTAACAGTAATGATTGACGAAGCAATTATAAAAGAATATGTCCACCATAACCTCTCTGCTGAGCTTGTTGAATTCAGGAGGCTTGGTAAAGGCGTGCATGGAGAGGGATTCTTATTGAAGGTCAGGGATGCAGAAGGTATAAAGGAGTATGTCCTCAAGGACCTTGTTCCTCATGACCTCGGGCATGACTATCCTTCAGACAGGGCTCAGGTCTTTCTTCTTGCCTATAGCTCTTATAATGAATTGCCGTATCATGTAAAGGCGATAGATGTCCTTCAATTGAAGAAAGACAGAAGACTCCAATCTATAAGGGATGGTGTTGAGTATTTTCTCCTCATGGAAAAGGCTGAAGGTGTGAATTATTTTACTGATCTTGAAGAATTCAGGGAAAAGACTTCTCTCACAGGTGATGACAGGGAAAAGATTAAGGCAATGGCGAGGTATCTTGCCCGTATTCATGCTCTAAGGCCAGAGATAGATGAGCACCTTAAAAGGTCCCTCTATCTTAGAAAGATAAGGGATACCATAGGTCATGGTGAATGCCTTATGGGAGTTTTTGATACCTATCCAGAAGGGACGCTTTCTTTCAAGGAGATGGAAGAGATTGAATCTCTGGCTGTCAGATGGAGATATAGATTAAGGGACAGATATGAAAGGTTATGCCAGATCCATGGGGACTTTCATCCTGGCAACATCTGGTTCAGGAATAAAGATTTTATACTCCTTGATCGTTCAAGAGGTCCTTGGGGAGAAGCGGCAGATGATGTAACAGCCCTGACAATAAACTATGTATTCTTCTCAATAAGGTATCATGGAGAACTCAGGGAGCCTTACACAGAGGCCCTTAAACTTTTTTATAATGAATATATGACTCAAACAAAAGACGAGGAGCTCCGTAAGGTTGTTCAACCTTTTTATGCCTTCAGGGCAGCAGTAGTTGGTAATCCTATCTTTTATCCTGATGTGACGCCCGAAAGGAGAAGGATACTCTTTTCATTTATGAAGAATATCCTTATGGCTGACATATTTGATTTCGAAAGAGTGCAGAATTTTCTTTAGTGTGATATTATTTTGAATAAGAAAAAGGGAAGAAAACAGGCAAAGATGTTGTATCTATTCTGAAAAGGGTGAAACAATTGGTATTGGTCTTTTGCTGAAAATTTTAAGGACAGTTACCTGCACCACAAACGATGTAGATATGACAAAAGAAGATTTTCGTAAACCTATTGAAGAAGAAAAGGCAAAAGGAGGTCAGTCATGAAGGTAATCCTTAAAGAAGATGTTAAATCCCTTGGTAGGGCGGGCGAGATAGTTAATGTTTCTGAGGGTTATGCAAGGAATTATCTAATCCCGAAGGGGCTCGCCCTTGTTGCTGATGAAAAAAATATTAAGGCCTTTGAGACACAGAAGAAAAAGATCATTGAGAAGATCGAAAAGGAAAAGGAAGAGGCAATCCTGTTTGCTGAGCGTTTGAGGACACTGTTCCTTACTATTAAGGCAAAGGCTGGAGAAGAGGGAAAGCTTTTTGGCTCTATTACCACAATGGATATCTCGGAGGCCCTCAGGAAGGAGGGTATTGAGCTTGACAGAAAAAGGATTCAGCTTCCTGAGCCCATCAAGAGGACAGGTGAATACAGGATACCTGTAAAGCTATCGCATGATATAACTTCAGAATTTACAGTGAGGATTGTTAATGAAGATTGATGTTTCTTATGATAAAGTTCTTCCCCAGAATATAGAGGCAGAGCAATCAGTCCTCGGGGCAATACTTATTGATAATGAGGCAATGTCAATTGCCCTTGAGATAATAGGGCCTTCTGATTTTTACAAGGATGCTCATAAAAAGATATTTACTGCAATGATAGATCTTTATGAAAAGCATGAACCAATCGACCTTATAACCCTCACTGACTATCTTAGGAGTACCAATCTCCTCGATGAGATTGGTGGAGAACAGTATATGGCATTTCTTGCTACCGCAGTGCCTACCTCTGCAAATATTCGGCAGCATGCAAAGATTGTTAAGGAAAAGGCACTTCTAAGAGGTCTTATAAATTCTGGCACAGAGATAGTAAAAAGGGTTTTCGAAGACCCCTCTGATCCTGATGAGCTTTTGGACTTTGCGGAGAAACTGATTTTTGATATCTCGGCTAAAAAGGTGAAGGGGTCCTTTGTATCTCTAAAGAATCTTATGGCCGATACATTCACAACTATTGAAAGACTCTATGATAGAAAAGAGGCCATTACAGGGATCCCATCAGGCTTTAAAGATCTTGATGAATACACTTCAGGATTTCAGAATGGAGATCTCATTATCATTGGTGGTAGACCTTCAATGGGAAAGACCGCCTTTGGTCTTAATATTGCAAGATATGTTGGTGTAGAACTTAGGGAGCCTGTTGCCATATTCAGCCTTGAAATGTCCAATCAGCAGATTGCCTTCAGGATGCTCTGCTCAGAAGCAATGGTGGATTCATCCCATCTAAAGAAGGGTATGATTCGCAAGGAGGACTGGCATAGGCTTACATCTGCAGCAGGAAGGCTTGCCGAGTCACTTATATTTATCGATGACTCATCTAATACATCAGTTCTTGAGATGAGGGCTAAGGCGAGGAGACTCAAGATGGAAAAGGGATTGAGTCTTATTATAGTTGATTATCTCCAGCTTATGAGGGGAAGGGGAAACTTCGAGAGAAGAGAACAGGAGATATCAGAGATATCAAGGGGTCTCAAGGCCCTTGCTAAGGAGCTCGATGTCCCTGTAATAGCCCTGAGCCAGCTCAACAGGGCTGTTGAACAGAGGATAGACAAAAGGCCGACCCTTGCGGACCTGAGGGAATCAGGTGCCATTGAACAGGATGCCGATGTAATACTCTTTCTTTACAGAGATGATCAATATAATAAAAATTCTCCTGAAAAGAATGTGGCTGAGGTCAATATAGCAAAACAGAGGAATGGACCAGCTGGTGTAACAGTAAAGCTAACTTTTCTTTCACACTGTACAAGATTCTTTCCCTTTACTGACAGAATGCTCTCCGAGGAGCAGGAGGACTTTTGATAGAGCTTTAGCATGGAAAGACAACCGACTGTATCTGGTCAGTTCTATCCTTCAAGTCCAGCGAAACTGAATTCCATGGTTGAATCCATGGTTCAGAAAGCAATTCCTGTGAGGGTTATAGGTGCTGTATCACCTCATGCGGGGCTTATGTATTCAGGATATGTGGCCGGGGCACTGTATTCCCATATTGCTATTCCAGATGTCCTTATCCTGTTAGGGCCCAACCATACAGGACTTGGCCCCCGTGGTTCAATAATGACAGAGGGAGAGTGGATTATCCCAACAGGAAGATTTAAGATAAATACAGATATTGCTGAAGAACTTATGCGAAGAACGGATATCTTAAGCCCTGATGTAAAAGCCCATTTGTTTGAGCATTCCCTTGAGGTACAGCTTCCCTTTATAGTCTACAGGGCCCATCAGGAAGGAAGGGCTAATCCCGAGATTGTCCCTATAGTTTTAGGAAACCTTGATATTGATGAATGCAGATTAATCGGTGATGCTATATCAGAGGTGATAACAGAAAAAAAGTTCATAGGTATAACTGTAATAGCGTCAAGTGATATGAGCCACTACATATCTGATAATATGGCAAGGCGGAAGGATAAGAATGCTATTGACAGAATATTGGCCTTAGATCCCGAAGGCCTTTTCCGTGTTGTTAAAGAAGAAAGGATAACCATGTGTGGCTATGTCCCTACAACGGTCATGCTCTTTGCCTCAAAGAGACTCGGTGCGAGAGAGGCAAGACTGATAAAATATATGACCTCAGGAGAGGTGAGTGGAGATTATGACCATGTTGTTGGATATGCCGGGATTTTGATTGTATAGATAGAGGTCATAGCTGTCCAAAATAAATTAAAATGGTATTTTAAAGAGGGCATAAGGCCTC
>DAISHO010000088.1:0-7442 GCA_036822495.1 Thermodesulfovibrionales bacterium | reverse complement strand
GCAAGGTCTATATCTGACCTGTGGTGAGGCCTGCCTTCTGCAAAGGAACCATAAAGATAGGCAAGAGATATAAGACCTCTTTCTTTTAGGTCTTTTAGGGCCTCTTTTATCCTTTCTATCTCCTCCATGTCTAAATTATATCACAGGCTACAGGATTTAATAATCTCTGTGTTAAAATATGAAAACTAAGGAGTCTGGCATGGTTTTTGTGGGTCTCGATATCGGTTCTGTAAGTATAAAATTAATAATCCTTGACGATTCCTTAAAAACTTTAAAGAGCCTTTACATAAGGCATCAGGGCCATCCATTAAAAACAGTCCTTGAGGTCCTTAAAGAAACCCTCCAGGAGTACGGCAATTTTTATCTCTCCATTACAGGTTCGGGTTCGAAGTTTATATCAGATGCCACAGGCATTAGGTCTGTAAATGAGGTTATTGCACAGGCTGTTGCCACAAAGAGGCTTTATCCTTTTGTTAGAACCATTATAGAGATAGGAGGTGAGGATTCAAAACTCATATTCCTTGGAGATAATGGTATAAAGGACTTCTCCATGAATTCTATCTGCGCAGCAGGGACGGGCTCTTTCCTCGAACAGCAGGCAGAAAGGCTAAGAATATCTATAGAGGGATTCAGTGACCTTGCCCTTAAATCTCGAAGACCGGCTAAGATAGCAGGGCGATGCAGTGTCTTTGCAAAATCAGATATGATTCATCTTCAACAGATAGCAACACCTCTGGAGGATATAGTTGCTGGATTATGCTTTGCTGTTGCAAGGAACTTTAAGGGCACTATTGCAAGGGGTTCAGAACTTCAGGGACCTGTAGCCTTTCATGGGGGTGTTGCCTTAAATAAAGGTGTTGTGAGGGCTTTTAAGGAGGTCTTTGGGCTTCATGAGATATTTATTCCAGAAGAGTTCCTCTTTATGGGTGCTATTGGTGCTGTAATTAAGGACAGGGAGGAGGCCTGTTTAAATTTCTTCGATATAAAGACCCTTTCAAAAATAGAGACAATAGAGAGAGAATCAGGCATTCTTCATCATCCACCCCTGAAAGGAGATGGAGGGTTTCTGATAAGTCTGAAAGGAGCTCTTTACAGGCCTGAAAAAAGGGTAGAGGCTTATCTCGGTATTGACATAGGCTCTATAAGCACAAACCTCGCAATTATAGATAACTCTGGAAGGCTCATTGCCAAGAGATACCTCATGACAGCAGGCAGACCTATTGAGGCAGTCCGTCAGGGTCTCAGGGAACTGGCTCAGGAAGTAGGTGAACTTGTTGATATTAAGGCAGTTGGTACAACAGGTTCTGGAAGATACATGATTGCTGATTATGTTGGAGCAGACATAGTGAAAAATGAGATTACTGCACAGGCAACGGCTGCTATATTTATTGACCCTGAGGTTGATACTATTTTTGAGATAGGTGGACAGGATTCAAAGTATATATCCATCCGTAATGGTATTGTTGTTGACTTTGAGATGAACAAGGCCTGTGCAGCAGGCACAGGTTCATTCCTTGAGGAACAGGCAGAAAAACTCGGTATTTCTATAAAAGAGGAGTTTGCCTGTCTTGCCTTCAGTTCTGATAGACCCTGTCCTCTTGGTGAGAGATGCACAGTCTTTATGGAGAATTCCCTTATGGCAAATCTTGCAAAAGGTGCCTCAAAGGAAGACCTGATTGCAGGCCTTGCCTATTCTATTGTTGAAAATTATATAAACAGGGTGGTAGCTGGCAAGCCTATTGGCAATAAGATATTCTTTCAGGGTGGGGTTGCCTTTAATAAGGCTGTTGTGGCTGCCTTTGAAAAATACCTGGATAAAAAGATTATTGTTCCACCCCATCACGATGTTACTGGTGCAATAGGCATGGCCCTTATAGCAAGAGACCATGCAAAGGCAATTAAGGGCTTCAGGACAGGATTTAAAGGTTTTGATATAGCCTCGAGGTCGTACAATGTGAGTTCTTTTCAGTGTAATGGCTGTCCAAATGTCTGTGAGATAAACAGGGTAAGGATTGAGGGAGAGGATCGTATCCTTTTTTACGGTGGAAGGTGTGAGAAATATGAGTTGAAGGGTAATGAGGCCTTAAGTGTAAAGGATTATCTTGAAGCTCGAAGGAGGCTTCTTTATGAAGAGACAGAAGACATACCAGACCGAAAAGGTCCTGTAATAGGAATCCCCCTTATATTCTTCTTTCATGAGCAACTTCCTTTCTGGAGGACCCTTTTCAAAGGACTTGGTCTTGATATTAAGATTTCACCCTTTACAAACCGCTCTATAGTGAATACTGGAGTTGAGGCAGTGAATGCTGATACCTGTTTTCCTGTTAAGGTAGCCCATGGTCATGTCCTTTATCTTGCTAATGAGGGGGTAGATGCCCTTTTTATTCCTTCTTTTAAGAATCTTAATCCTCAAGGTGAAGAATTTGAAAGAGGCCTTGCCTGTCCCCTTACCCAGACTATCCCCTATGTAATAAAGAGTTCATTAAGGGAGAGGTTGCCCGATGTCCTGAGTCCTGTAATAGATTTTTCGAGACCAGATTACCTTCTTTCAGAGCTTCATAGGGCTTTGAGACCTTTCGGGATACAAAAATCAACCATAAAGGAATCTATTGAAAAGGCCCTTGCACGCCAGAAGGAATTCGATGCCTCTCTTAAAGAAATGGGCAAAGAGGCCCTTAATTCTAAGGAAGAATTCAAGATCGTCATAATAGGGAGGGCCTACAATGCCTTTGATAGTGGTATGAATCTTGACATCCCCAGGAAGCTTTCAAGACTTGGTATAAAGGTCATTTCAATGGATATGCTTCCTCTTGATGAGATAAAGATAAAAGATGATTGGCCCAATATGTACTGGAGGAGTGGTCAGAGGATCCTGAGGGCTGCAAGATTTATAACTAAAAGGGATGACCTTTATCCTGTTTATATAGGGAACTTTTCCTGCGGACCTGATTCATTTATCCTTAAATATTTTTCTGAAGAACTTTCAGGAAAACCCTTTCTCCACCTTGAAATAGATGAACACAGTGCTGATGCAGGTCTTATAACAAGGGTAGAGGCCTTTATTGATAGTATCAGGTCGCAAAAGAGGCAGGGGGTCTTTGAGAAAAAGTATTTCCATATCTTTGCCCCACAGGTTCCATCAGACAGGAAAAGGACAGTCTTTATACCGAGGATGTCAGATCATGCCTTTGCCCTTAAGGCTGCCTTTCAGGCCTCAGGAGTTGACGCAGAGGTCCTTCCTGAATCAGACAGGGAGTCCCTGAGGCTTGCCATGAAGTATGTATCAGGTAAGGAGTGTTTCCCCTGTTATGTCACAACGGGTGACATGGTGAAAAAGGCCCTTTCCCCTGATTTTGTTCCTGAAAAGAGTGCCTTTTTTATGCCATCAGGAACTGGACCCTGCAGATTTGGTCAATATAATGTCTTTCACAGGATGGTTCTTCACAAACTCGACCTTGATGATGTCCCTGTTTTTTCACCAACGCAGGATACCCAGTTTTATCGTGACCTTGGCATCATTGGAAGGGACTTTACAGAAAGGTCCTGGAAGGGAATAGTTGCCTATGAGATACTTCTTAAATATCTTCACGAGACAAGGCCCTTTGAGAAAAACAGGGGAGAGACAGACGAGCTATACAGGATATATATTGACAGAATATATAATGCCCTCAAATCTGGCGATTCAAGGCTTGAGAAGACCCTTGAGGAGCTCAAAAGGGACTTTGAAAATATAGAGAAGACAGATGAGAAGAAGCCCCTTATAGGAATAGTTGGTGAGATCTTTGTGAGGTCTCACAGATTTTCTAATGAAGACCTTGTCAGGAAGATAGAGGCCCTTGGCGGCTGGGTGTGGCTTGCTCCTCCTGAAGAATGGATTTATTATGTGAATTATGTAGCCCTTAAAAAGGCATGGATAAGAGGTGATAAATCTGCTATTATACAGTGCCTCTTAAAAAGGCTTTTCCAGAGGCGTATTGAACACAGATTGCATAAGCCCTTCAAAGGCCTAAAGACACTGAAAGAGCCATCTACAAAGGAGGTCCTCAGGAATGCAAGGCCATATCTACCAGAGACCTTTGAGGGAGAAGCAGTGCTTTCCATTGGTAAGGCTATAGACCTCATAAAAAGAGGAGCATCTGGTATAATAAATGCAATGCCCTTTGGTTGTATGCCAGGGACGATTGTTACAGCAATAATGAAGAGGGTGAGCAGGGATTTTGGGATACCTTTTTTAAGTATTCCCTATGATGGGACAGAGTCTGCCACAAACAATCTTCAAATAGAGGCCTTTATGCAGGCAGTTCAGGATAAAGATTAAGGAGGTGAGCCAATGGGAAGTGTAGTTAAGTGGAGGAAGAAGAAGATGTCAAAGCATAAATACAGAAAGCTCAGAAAAAAGATGAGGGCGCAGAGGAGAAAGTAAATTGAAAGAGGAGATTATTTTAAAAGAGAACATAAAACTCCTTGAAAAGGAGATAGAGACCCTTACAGAAAGACTGAGGGTTCTCGAAGGGGCTCTTCGGGAATTTAAAGAATTAGATACAGAGATAAAGGCAATAAAACTTTATCTTTCAAAGACAGACCCAAAATTTAAGGAACAGTATCCTGAAATCATAAAAAAGGTCAAGGGTCTATAAGGCGCGTTACCCTTATCCCTGCAAAGTCCATATCCTTAACATAATCTAAGAAGGGGACTTTCTTTACAGTCCCCTTTCCATTTTTCTTGCCACTGGCATGAATGAGATAAATATTGTCTCCTTCGACCTTCAGAATCCCTATATGACCAATAATCTCTCCATTGAGCCTCGTCTCAGGTCTTTTAACAAAAAATATTATATCTCCATTCTTGAATCCCTTGCTCTCTTTAATAGAATCCTTTGGAAGTATTATAACCTTCTGCCTTCCTCTTGAGCCTTCTATCTGAACAGTCCGACCGAGATCTTCTGTGACTTCCCTGCCGAATTTCCCGCTATCAATCATATCCTCTCCATATTCGTATCTTTCGTTGTAATTTAATACCCTGCCATCAGGCCCAAGGTAGCCCTTTGTGAAGAATCTCTTTTCAAGGGCTATCTTTATAGCATCCTCTTGATTTTTTGACAGGGCGAGTTCAACAGTCCTGAAGGTTAGATACATACAGTCAACCTCATCATCATACACAATAACACCCCTTCTCACATATGCTCCAACTGGGTCAGGGTCATAGGGTTTGCCGATGAATTGTTCGGCTATGGAGGCAATGCGGTCACCAACTGTTACTTCGCCATCTCCTGTTTCTCCAGAGACCAGTGAATTGGTGGCGAAAGTAAAAGTTGAGAGTGATAAAAGGAGCAGGAAAAGTTCAAAGGTCAGAGCTCGATTCACCTCTTCACCCCTTCTGACTTCTGATTTCTGATATCTGACCTCTGTTTCGCCATGCCATATCCTTTATTCAGGTTCCTTGAAAACTTACCTATTGGGATTCTAAAAAAAACTTGACTATTTTATCAACCATTGATAAGATTAATTAGAAAAAACATGAAGAGGTGTCATATGAAAAGGTTATGCTGGGTAGCTATAATTATATTTGTATCTTTTTATCCAGTGATTATTCTTGCTCAGGAGGTTGGTGGCGAAAGTAACAGTTCAGGTCAGCTTTCAGAGTCAGTTCCTGAGAAACAGGAAGGTATTGCCCCAGACCAGCTACAGGAGCAAGAAAAAACAGAGGGTACTGTCCTTGATCTTAAAACCGAGGAAGGTTTCAGAATCTATACTGTCCAGAAGGGTGATACCCTCTGGGACATTACTCATAATATACTGAAAGAACCTTTTTTATGGCCAAAGGTCTGGGCTGTCAATCCGGATATTAAAAATCCTGACCTCATCTACCCCGGGCAGAGGATAAAGATACCTCTTTTTGCTCTGAGGCCAGAGCTCGTCTCAAAGGAACCTGAGATTAAGGCTGAGGAGGTGGAGGCTTTAAAGGAAAAGAAGGTTGAGGCAAAGATTGAGGCAGAAACACAGGAGGCTGTCAAAGGAGAGGAAGAAAAGGTAGCCTTGAAGCCTTCCATTGAGGTCATTGAAGAGAAAAGGCCTGAATATATTATTGATAGGAATCTCCTTATTGCCAGTGGATATATCTCGAGGTCAATACCTGACAGGGGAAGGATAATAGGCACGCCTCAGGGAAGAACCACTATGGGAAAAGGGGATTATATATACATAAAAACTGAAGGAGAGGCAAAGATAGGAGACAGATTTTATGCCATAAGATCAGCAGGTATGATAAGACATCCAGAAAGAGGGAATGAGGTGGGTTATCTTATAGAGATAAACGGTATTATAGAGATTGTTGGTGAAGAATCAGGTATGACAAAGGCAGAGATAAAGGAGTCCTTCAAGGAGATCAATGTTGGGGACAGGCTTAACAACTTCTATCTTATAGAACCACCCCTCAAACCTGAAAGTCCAGCCATACCAGAGATAGAGGCTTCAATAGTTGCGATTAGACATCTTTATACAACAACAGGAAGTATCTATGACATTGTGTACATAGATAAAGGAGAAAAGGACGGTATAACACAGGGAAGTCTTCTTTATCTCTACTCAAAGGAAAAACCTGTTGTTCCTCTCGGGATAGCTCAGGTGATTAATGTTAAGGATGAAACAGCCACTGCTGTTTTAAGAAAAGGATTGAAAGAGATATTAGTGGGAGACAGGGTAATAAATAAGAAATAATTTGAAGACACTTTATCTTATTGGCATAGGTACAGGAAATCCTGAGCACCTTACCATTCAAGCCCTGCATATCCTGAAAAAGGTTGATGTAATCCTTATTTTTGATAAGGACTCTAAAAGACAGGCTGAACTTGTAAGGCTCAGAAAGGATATTCTTCAGAAATATCTACCAGAACAGAGATACAAACTGGTTCATGTAAAGATCCCTGAAAGAAAGAGAGGTAGGGAATTAAATCTTTATAAAGAAAATGTCACTTTCTGGCGAAGGCAGAAGGCAGAGATACTTGCCAATACAATAAACAAGGAGATAAAAGAAGGACAAAAGGCTGCCTTACTCATCTGGGGTGATCCATCTCTTTATGATGGCCATATAGAGATACTTGAGTACATTCTTCATAAGGGACTGGCTGAGTTTAATTATGAGATAATACCTGGCATAACAGCCATGCAATTACTTGCTGCAAGACACAGGATATCTTTAAACAACATTGCTGAAAGCATCTTGATAACCACAGGGAGAAACTTGAAAGAGATTCCTCCTGAGGGGATAAAAAATGTGGTGGTATTCCTTGACAATTATCTCACTTACAAGAACTTCAGAGACTCGGAACTACACATCTACTGGGGTGCCTATCTTGGGACAAAGGACGAAATCACCATTTCAGGCAGGATAGGAGATGTTGTAGATGAAATCATAAGATTAAGGACTGAAGCGAGGAAGAAGA
>DAISHO010000087.1:0-7479 GCA_036822495.1 Thermodesulfovibrionales bacterium | reverse complement strand
GCGTAAGTAATAGTTGGCCTCATGCCCTTTTAAGACTTATCTTGGACAGATGTGTCATTTTAATGATTTTAATATTAGTTTCGAGTATCTCCTGTCAGGACAGGGAGAAACCGAAAAAGGTCAGCCTTTATAAAAGGAATATTTCTGGTAAAGAGGACCATATTACTATTGACTCTGAAAGAACCTTAAGATTTGGCTTTGACCTGAGATTAGGACCAAAGGATGATGTAAAGATATATTCCCCCTTTCTTCACTACCTTGAAGTAAATACAGGTTATAGATTCAGCATCAGATTTACAGAGCGGTATGAAGATACTGCCAAGAACTTGGGGAAGGGTATAACAGACCTCGCAGCCATTGGGTCTGTAAATTATATAATTGCAAAGAATAAATATAATGTAGGTTGTCTTGTCATGGGTCTTAATCATGACAGAAGACCTGAGTATAGGGCTGTTATATTTACTAAACCAGATAGTTCTATAAAATCTTTAAACGACCTTAGAGGCAAGAGCTTTGCTTTTGGGAACAAGTATTCCACACAAGGTCATGTTATCCCTAGAAAGATGCTTGAAGATGCAGGCTTAAGTCTTTCCGATTTGAAAAACTATGTTTTTACAGGATCTCATACAAACACTGTGCGGGCTGTTATCAATGGTGAATATGATGCGGGAGGGATACAGGATAATCTTGCAAACAGACTGGCTCAAGAAGGGAGGATAAAGATAATTGCTGTGTCAAAACCCTATCCCAGCAGTCTAATAGCATACAACAGGAGAGTCCCCTCTCATGTTATTAATGATATCAAAAGGGCTCTCCTGTCTCTCGCACCAAGGGGTAAAGATGCCTCCTTTTTAAAGGACTGGGAAAAGACAGAGATGCCAGGTGGATTTACTGAATGCAATGAGGAGATGTTAAAGGAGGTAGAATCCCTTGTGATAAGATATAAATTACTTAGATGAAACTTTGGCTTAAGATACTGCTGCTGAATTCATTTATCGTTATTACTCTTGGCCTTTTAATTGCTTTTGGTATAAAAGAGGGCGTAACATTTTCCTTAAGGCAGGAGATTGTAAGACAGGGAGAGTTGATTGCAAAGAATCTATCCAGTGCTATAGGCGATTATATCCTACTTGAAGACGAGTACAAGGTTCAGGATATGCTTGATGAGCTAATAAAGACAGAAGGTGATATTGAGTATATTTTTGTTACTGATGAAAGGGGTTCCATTTTTGCTCATACCTTCACTAATGGTTACCCACCTGATCTTCTTGAATGGAATCCATTAGGAGATAAAAAGATTAGCGTTCAGCTACTGGATACAGAAAAGGGACTTATCAGAGATATAGGTTTAAGGATATTTGATGGAATGTCTTCGGAGGTTCATGTTGGCTTGAGGGAGGCGAGGATAACATCATCCTTAGTACAGTTAAGAAATTTTATCCTTTTTATAACAGTAATAGTCATGATATGTGGTGCCTTCATCTCATTCATTTTAAGTAATTTCATAATTATAAAGCCTCTCAAAAGAGTTGTTCTCTTTACTCATGATCTTTCAAGGGGGGAGTTTGGTAAAAAGATTGAGGTAAAATCAAATGATGAGATTGGGGAACTTTCAGAGACATTTAATATCCTTTCCTCAGAGCTCGCAGCATACAAAAAAAAGATGGAGGAATCCTATAAGCAGATGCTCAGGACAGAAAAACTCACTGCCTTGGGGAGACTCTCAGCAGGACTTGCCCATGAACTGAGAAATCCCCTCACCTCTATAAGGACCCTGTTCCAGACCTTCAGGGAAAACCCATCCCTCACAAAAGAGGATATAGAGATAGTCCTGACTGCGGTAGACCAGATGAATGACCTTCTGACAAAATTTCTGAGATTTGCAAGGAGTGATGAATTCAGCATATCAGATGTATATCTTAATTCTGTCATTAAACAGGTAATAAACCTTACCCAGTTTCAGTTAAAAGAGCAATCCATCGAAGTGGACCTCAAGCTTTCCAAGATACCTCCCATAAAGGTAGACAGGGCAATGATTCAACAGGCATTGCTGAATCTTGTCATTAATGCAATAGAGGCGATGCCTCGTGGGGGAAGACTCACCATCTCGAGTCACCTCGAAGACGGCCATGCCATTGTCTCCGTAATAGATACAGGCACAGGCATTCCTGATGAGATCAGGGACAGGATATTTGATCCCTTTTTTACCACAAAGTCAGAGGGAACAGGACTCGGACTTTCAATAGTGTATAATATCGTAAATCTCCATGGAGGAGATGTTACTTTTGAGAGTAACAGAGATGGAACTACCTTCACAATAAAAATTCCTCTGAAGAGTAATATATGAACAAAATATTAGTGGTAGATGATCAGAAAACAGTATGTTATTCCCTACAGAGATTTCTTGAATCTGAAGGATATGAGGTTATAACAACCACAAATGCCAAAGAGGCAATATCATTGGTTGACATTGAAAAACCCGATTTGGTGATAATGGATGTAAGGATGCCTGAGATGGATGGACTTGAGGCATTGAAGAGAATAAAAGAAAAGAATCCAAAGATACAGGTGATCATGATGACGGCCTTCAGCACAACAGAAAAGGCAATAGAGGCTATGAAAGCAGGTGCCTATGAATACCTCATGAAGCCCTTTGAAAATGATGAACTCTTAAACTGTATAAAGAGAGCAATAAAGACAAAGGAGATTATGGATGCCACTGTTGCCTTTGATGAGATGGATACATTAACATCATCAGATCGGATAATAGGTAAAAGCAAAAAGATGGTCGAGATATATAAATTGGTAGGTCGCATTGCACCTTCAGATGCAACCATTCTTATTACAGGAGAAAGCGGAACAGGGAAAGAACTAATAGCAAGGGCAATCTATCATCACAGCAAAAGGTCAGATAGGCCTTTCCTTGCTATTAATTGTGCAGCCATACCTGAAGGGCTTCTTGAATCAGAACTCTTTGGTTATGAAAAAGGGGCATTTACTGGTGCAGAAATAAAAAGGATAGGCAAGTTTGAACAGTACTCTGGAGGCACTATATTCCTTGATGAGATTGGTGACATGTCTCTGAATCTTCAATCAAAATTACTAAGGGTCTTACAGGATGGTACATTTCAGAGGCTTGGGGGGACAGAGACTATAAAGACAGATGTCAGGATTATTGCTGCAACAAATAAGAATCTTGATGAGATGGTAAAAAGGGGAACATTCAGGGAAGACCTCTATTATAGATTAAATGTTATCAGGATTGATGTCCCACCTCTTAGAGAAAGAAAAGAGGATATTAAAGACCTTGCCCTTTACTTTGTCAAGAAGAACAATGAGAGACTGGGTAAGGATATAAAGGGTATAACTACTGATGCCCTGAACAAACTTCAGGAATACTCATGGCCAGGTAATGTAAGAGAACTCGAAAATGTTATACAGCGGGCGATGGTCTTTTGTAAGGGTGACTATCTCTCCTTAGAATGTATTGAGGAACTACAAAGCCAGCCTGTAAAGACCTGTTTATCTATAGAAGAGGCCATCATGAATTTAGTCGATACAATTTTTAAGGAGGGCTCTCCAGAGAGATTTCAGGATTTAATAAATAAGATAGAGGTCTCTATGGTCAAGCGGGCCCTTGAATTAACAAAGGGCAATCAGGTCCAGGCAGCAAGGCTCCTCGGGATATCGAGGAATACATTGAGAAAGAAGATTGGAGAGGAATAAATAAGCAAGATTTTAACCCTGTCTTTCAATTAATCTTTTAACAACATTCAGAAAATCTTCTATTACCCAGAGGTCTTCTTTTAGATGTTTGATTACCCTCCTGTCATCTACCTCATAATAGAGATGAATCAGGATATTTCTGAGTCCTGCCATTGATTTAAGTTTTACCGCATAATCAGAATCGATATAACCCATATCTCTTAATATGATGAAGCATTGGCCATATTCATCAGGAACCCTTCCAGTAAGCCTTGCCACAATATGATGACATATATCAATCACAGCCTGAATAGCTACAATGAAATTATACTTCACAGCATTAAGAATAGTTTTATTGTGTAAGATTTCTGTTTCAGAAATGCCCGCATATTCGGAAAGATTATCTATCGCTCCCCTGACCTCTTCTGAGAGTGTCTTCAATCTTTCGATGTTGAGTTTTCTATACCTGCTCATGGAGATACCAGATCAAGAATAAGCTGTTTCCTTTTTGGTAGGAGGTCGAAATACCTCCGCCATGTGTCCTCAAGGAAGTTACATCTTGTCTCTTCATCCTTTGAAAAGAGAAGAATACCTTTTGTAGCATAATACCTGAAACCTGTAGGGGCATAATTTATTACCTTAATATCAAGAGGGGTGAGCCCTGTCTCAAGCTCAGTAATAGCAGATATTTCCAGACCATAATCAATAGCCTCTTCTGAGGCAACAGCCTTTTCATCTACATAAACAGCCAGATCAATGTCCCTGAAGGACAAGCCTTCAGCAAATGAGCCATGCACATAGGCAAAGATAATCTCATTCCTCTTCTCAAGGGATTCCCTGAGTTTCTTGATTATAGTCTTTCTCTGATTCATTTTTATATTATAGCACTATTGGAATCTGTTAAATTATATTTGTTCTTCACAGAGGCACCGTGAAGAAAGTAACAGTATGGAATAAAATCTGGAGGATTATATGCTCATAGCAAAATCAATGATGCTTTTCATATTGGCAGGTTTATGCGAGATAGGAGGTGGCTATCTCGTATGGCTATGGCTACGGGAAGGCAAGGGCGTCTGGGTTGCTCTATTAGGAGCAGTGGTGCTTATTTTATATGGTGTAATTCCTACATTCCAGCCAGCAAATTTTGGCAGGGTCTATGCGGCATACGGCGGTGTATTTGTTGTCCTCTCAATACTTTGGGGATGGAAGATTGATGGGATATCGCCGGACAGATATGACCTTATCGGCGGATTAATCTGCATTATTGGCGTTGTTGTAATAATGTATTGGCCGAGGAGTTAAAAGCAGAAAAGGGGCACTTAGTGCCCCTTTTCTTAAAGCGAAGTTCCTATCCCTGCTGCCTTGAGGTCAGCCCGTGTCGGTCCTTTCCTTGCGCAGCAATCGAGGATCTTCCCATCCACAACCACTGTTGGCACGGAATCGACGCCGCATTGCTTCGCCTTATCTAACCCTTCCTTTCTCAGGTCATAGACTGTTACATCGCAGCTTGGACATGAAAGCTCTTTCACGAGCTGCACCGTCTTATCACACAGAGGGCATCCTGCTGTGAAAACCTCTACCTTTCTTTTCCCTGACATTTTTATCACCTCCCTGCAGGCATAAGGGGGCTTTCTTCACCCCCTTATGAAATCTCCCTTGTTTCGCTATTACTGCTGACAGCAAGGTGGTACCATCGGACATTTCGGAGTCCCCTGAAGTGGGCAGTCAGTAGCCAACCCTAACGAACCTGTGGCAAGGGCAGCTATCAGCGCAAGGGCAAATAATAATCTTTTCATGCCACTCACCTCCTTTCTAATTTAAAGTTTAAACTATCCAGTAGGATGGAGAGTCAAGATGTTTTTTCTGACTCAATAATTGGGCAGATAGATTCTGGGATGGGCTTGTGCCTTTTTAGTTTTAAAAGTCTTGCAAGTCTTTCTTTTAACTCTGTAAGATTGGCAATCTTTCCTTCGATCTCTATGATTTTGTTTCTTATAAACTCCTTTGTGCATTCGCAGGGCGCTTCGCCCTTCTCATGGAGGAGCAATATCTCTTTAATCTCATTGAGCGTAAGACCGATAGTTTTGGCCTTGAGTATAAACTCTAATCTTTTAATGGTTTCATCACTATAGACTCTATAGCCGCTTTCTGTCCTTGCTGCCCGTGGAAGGATTCCAATCGCTTCATAATACCTGATGGTGCGTGGATTCAGTCCAAACCTCTTTGCTATATCTCCGATGAAGAACTTTTTCACACTTAATTATAAACCTTCCACCTTGCTAGAGTGTCAAGAAGAATTTGGAGTCCTGTTCAACCTCTGCACATCTGCCCAGTCCTTGAACACATCCAAAAGATAAATATCTTTAATTATCAATAAGTTATACTGGCACAGTAATTGCTTTCATTATTCAAAAATCTTTTTGAAAGGAGGAATCACTATGTCAAAAAGGTATGCATTGCTTGTTGACCTGAGAAGGTGTGTAGGCTGCACATCCTGTCAGGTAAGCTGTAAGATGGAAAATGCAGTGCCTATAGGTCATTTCAGGTCAAAGGTGGATATTGCCGACACAGGCGAATATCCAAAGGCTAAGAGGTATTTCTTTCCCAAGATCTGCAATCACTGCGATGAGCCACCATGCATTATGCCATGTCCTGTGCCAGGAGCAACCTATAAGAGGGATGATGGCATTGTAATGGTGAACAGGGACCTCTGTATTGGGTGCGGAAGATGCGTAAAGGCCTGTCCTTATGGTGCAAGGTTCTTGCATCCCCATATCCCTGTAAAGAATGACCCATCTAAGTATGCCAAGGATGTGCCTGAGGTCAAGGGTAAAAAGGCAAAGGACTTAAGGGTTGTTGACAAATGCGATTATTGTAGCCACAGGCTTGCAGAGGGCATCGAAGAACCTACCTGTGTGAGGAATTGTGTTGGAAAGGCAAGATATTTTGGTGATGCAAGTGACCCGGGGAGTGAGGTATCAAGGTTAATGGCCTCTCTAAAGACAGAGGCATGGCATCCAGAATATGGTACAAAACCGAGGACCCTTTTTATTGCACCAGATAAGGCTGTCTTTGAGGTTGCTGACGGCCTAATAAATAAATAGGAGGTGAAAAAAATGGAGGTATCAAGAAGGGTATTTTTAAAATTTGCTGGAGCATTGGGAGGTCTAGCAGCACTCAATAAATCAGGTCTCCTTACGCTAAAACATCTCTCTCCTTCAGAGGCAGAGGCCCTGCAGTCATCAATGGGAAAATACGAAATAAAATACACGGCTGATTGCATGTGCCCTGCTGAGTGCGGACTTGAGATGTGGATTAAAGATGGAAAGATTGCAAAGATCTATGGCAATAAGGCAGTGCCCATGAATGATGGAACCGCTTGTGCAAAAGGCGCCTCAGGACAGCAGTTGGTCTATTCTCCTTACAGGCTCAAATACCCGATGATAAGGGTAGGAGAAAGAGGTTCTGGTAAATTCAAGAGAGTTACATGGGATGAGGCAATAGATTATATCGGTAGAAAACTGATAGATATCAAAAAGAAATACGGGGCAGAATCTGTGATTATGGACTGTGGTGATGTGACAGACAGAGACCAATACTGGAGGCTCTTCTTTGCCTTCGGCACCCCGAATTGTACAGAGCATGGGGCGATATGCGACACACCAAGGAGACACGGACCAAAACTCATAGTTGGAGGAAAGAGGTGGGAGCCCGATATTATGAGGCCTGTGCTTGTAAGACAGCCCGATGGCTCTCTCAAGAAGGATTACACCT
>DAISHO010000086.1:0-7500 GCA_036822495.1 Thermodesulfovibrionales bacterium | reverse complement strand
GGGTCCAGACAAATGCTGATGTCAATCTCACCTTCTCAGGTGGTGACCTTACCCATGTCTCCAATCCATCCTATAAGATTAAGACTGCCTATAAGGCCTGGTCAAGTGCTGGTGTTGACCTCGGCTGGTTTAACAGAAATTTGCCGGGTTATATCCCTGTAGGAAACCTTGTAGTGAGTCCAGGTCAGTCTGCTGGAACAACGGTAGATTATGGTGTCTTGGGCTGGGCAAAGACAGGTGAGATATGGGAGCAGATAGGTGGTGATTATTCTGCCACCATTACCCTGACAGTCTGGACACCCTGATTGAAGAGGTAAGAAGACCTTCTCAGGGGCGGGAGAAAAGCCCGCCCCTTTTAGTGTGAGGAGATAGTTTTTAAAAGTTACAAGATCGCATTGAAACATTCTTGAATGGAAAGCTATAGTTATGAATAGTAATTGCCAATTGAATGTTATAGGCTATAGGCTGAAGGCTAAAGTTTTTTCTAAGGAATTATTTTTAAGCCTGAATTTGCCTCATGCCTCTTTAAGTTTGTTTTGGAGGGGTGTGATAAATATCTATGCCTTTATATTGATTTTATTAATCCCGTCCCCTAGCCATGCAATTGGTTCAGTTGGCGTTCAACCCCTAACGATAGAGACAGAGCTTTCTCCAAACAAGAAGGGAGAATTCGAGATAGAGATATTCTCTACATCAGATGAGGATACAGCTGTTCATATATCTCTATTTGATCCTGTGCAGAAAGAGGATGGAAGCCTTGATTTTATTGAGGCAGGAAAGTCGTCAGATTCATGCTCAAGCTGGATAAAGCTTTCAAGAACTGACCTTGTGGTTCCAGCTGGAGAGCAAGTTGTTTTGAAGGGTGAGATAATCGCACCAAGGAGTGCATCGGGTGTAAAAATCGGTACTGTAATGATAGAGCCACCTTATGAGAAAAAAGAGAAGGGTATCTCTGTGAGGGTCAGATATGCTGTAATTATCAAACTAAAAGTTAAAGGCAAGACTATTGTGGAATCTGCAAGATTTGAAGGCATGAGTATAAAGACAATGGATGACAGCATACCCGTTATTGAGGTACTTGTAAGGAATACATCAGCTGTAGACTTTAAGGCAAGGGGTCAGGTCATCCTTCAGGATGAATCAGGAAGGATTGTAGAGACCATAAAACTCACTACGATTTATTTAGAGGAAAAAAAGAGGAGGTCAAAGGAGGATAAAAAGACCTCAAAAAGAAGAGAGAAGGAAGAGGAGCTCCAGACAGTTTATCCAGGTGCAAAGGTGGCATTTATCGGGATGATTAATAAACCTCTAAAGGAGGGTGAATACACAGCAATCCTTAATATGAGATATGGAAAGAGGAGCCTCTCTGCGAAGGAAAGGCTTTCTGTTACAAAAGAGGTAGCTGAAGCCTTTAAGAAAAAGGAGAGGCTATCCTTTGAGATAAAGCCATTATCTATTGAACTGAAGGTGCCTGCTGGTGGTAGCAGGACATCTTTTATAAATGTCACTAATCTTTCTGATAAACCATTAAATATTAGGCTTAATCTTAAAGATATAAGCTATTCACCTGATGGTGATAGGATTGTAAAGGAGGAAGGTACCACACCTTATTCCCTATCAGGATTTCTCTTTATGCAGGACTCAGGATTTTCCATTGGCCCAAGGCTTTCAAGGACTATACCAATTGATATAAAAGTGCCAGGTGAAACAATGAGGGGTGGTAGATATGGTCAGCTCATTGTTGAGGTCTTTGATGGTGACTTTAAGGAGCAGAGGTATGTAGATATTTCTCTCATTATCCCTGATGTTCCAGAACCTGCTGTTGATGTTATTAAATTTGAAACAGAAGGTAAGAAGGACGATCGGAGGTTTCATCTTGAAATAAAAAATCTCTCTTCTATTCATATAAATCCCCTTGGCCGTCTCATCATAAAGGATTTAAATGATAACGAGTATGGCCAGATTGAATTAAAACTCAAACAAGGTATGGTTTTACCCGGGTCAACAGGAATAATGACAGGCGAGTATAAAAAGAGGCTTTTATCTGGTAAATACAGGGCGGTAGCAGAGATAGATTATGGTGGAAAGGAGAGGTTAATAAAGGAGATATTTTTTACAGTGAAGTAAGATGAAGAGATTAGGACTTTGCATAATGATAATATTTCTGACAGGGATTATCTCTTATGGAGATAATAGGAGAATCCTTGATGAGAAAAAGGTAATCATAAAGGCTGTAGTTAATCCGTCTTTCAATCTTTATATTAAACCATCGATTATAGAGGTTCATGAGATCGGTCATAAGATACTATTCAGCGAGGGTTTTATATTAATCTCTGTCTCCTCGAACTCACCTTTTATAATATCCTTTTCAACTATCCCTTCCGCAGGTGATATAAGTAAGGGAGAGAGGTCTCTTGAAACATTTTACATAGTTCTTCCTTATGATTCTCCTGAACCCTCTATGAATGACCCGAGATGGATGGATAGTGTGAGATTCAATCTCTATACTGAAAGGCCTGATGATTACAGGGTCTGCAGGAGAAAGATTTATATTAAGGCACTGAAGGATTCTCCACCTTACGGGAAAAAGGAATATAGAGAATATATAGAGATCAGGATAAAGGATGTAGATGGAAAAATAATAACCTCTGGCATAGTAGAGGTTATATATAAAATAGGAGGTTCCTATTGAGGCGATACTTTTTAATATTTTCTTTTTCAATTTTGATTCTTCTCATTAATGCCTGTGCCCATGATTATGCACTTTTCAGAGAAGGAAAGAGATATTATGAGTCTCAGGATTACGATAGGGCTGCTGAGAAATTCAGGCAGTTAAAGAATAAATATCCTCAGAGTAATATTGTTGACCTTGCAGATGAATATCTAAGAAGGATAGAAGAACTAACATCCAGGCAAAAGGGAAAGCCAGAGGAGCCATTAAAAACACCTGTAATACCTATTAAAGAAGAAAAAAAGGAAATCTCGGAAAAGCCTGAAAAATTATTCTCTAATGTTTTTTATGATACTGATATAAAGGAAATAATCAGACACCTTTCCACTGAATCCGGGATAAATATAGTAATGGATGACACTGTTCAGGGAGTTCTTTCTATCAGATATGAGAATATGACTCTTGAGGAAATCCTGAAACTTGTATTAGCACCTGGCGGATATACCTACAAGAAGATGGATGGTTATTATCTCGTTGGTTCTGCTGATCCCAGAAGTCCTTTGTTTAATTATCTTAGTAAGACCGTATATGTGAAACCTCGATTTTTAAAGGCAAAGGAGATATCAAAACTTATATCTCCATCCTTTACATCTTATATCCAGGTTAATGAAGAACGGAATATTTTAACAATTACCGCTTCCCCCGAGCTCGTAGAGAGAATCCTTAATGATATCATGAAGATTGACAGAAAGCCCCGGCAGGTGAGCCTTGAGGCCATTGTTGTGGAGGTCTCGAGCGAAGGAAGAAAGAGTCTCGGAATTGACTGGAGCGGGCAATCGGGTAAATTCTCTGGCTCCATGGAGAATCTTGATGTTACCTTCACATACATAAGTACACCCTCTGTGACAAGACAGATTACATCTAAGATTCATGCCCTTGTGGAGGATGGCCTTGCTCAGATAAAGGCAACCCCTAGGGTTACAACAATGGATGGTGAGGAGGCATCTATAAATATAGGTCTTGAGCAATATATTTCACTTGTTACAGGCCCTGTCACCTATCCGTATGTGAAGCTCGAGACAATAAAGGCAGGAGTTACCCTCAATATCCTTCCATTGATATCTGAGGATAATACGATCCTTGTTAAGATAAAGCCTGCAGAGGTGAGCGATTTTATAGAGACAGGGAAGGACGGTCTTCCCATTATTAATAAAAGGTCTGTAGCAACCACAGTTATGGTAAAGAATCAGGAGACCATTGTAATTGGTGGTTTGATAAGAAAGAGAGAGGTTGAAAAAGTCTCAAGATTTCCCATTCTGGGTTACATCCCTCTCCTGAATCTTATCTTCAGTAAAAGGGAAAAGATTGTTGAGGATTCCGAGGTTCTCATACTTATCACACCAAGGATAATAGATATTTCATCCTGAACTTTTCTTCATCTCGGCTTTTTGCATAGGTGTGTGCTTATTTTCTGATGAGATTCGCCCATATCTCATTTGAAAAATCCCTTCCTTACAGGTTATAGTTAAAATAGTCTGAAGATAGGCGTCAGGCTTAAGGCTGAAGAAAAATAAATTAAATACCTTTAAAAAACTTCAGCCTTCAGCCTAATTTACCTGTAACTTATAAAAAATATGGCAATAGAGCTTGCTAATAGATACCTCAGGGTTTCTCCGAGGGAATATATCATTGTAAAGGGCGCTTCAGAACATAATCTGAAGTCAATAGACTTATCCCTGCCAAAAAATAAAATTATTGTTATTACAGGGCCCTCTGGTTCAGGAAAGTCTTCCCTTGCCATGGATACGATTTATGCTGAGGCGCAGAGGCGATACATGGAAAGCCTCTCCACTTATGCAAGGCAGTTCATAGAGCAGTTAAAAAAACCAGAGGTTCAATCCATCTCAGGCCTCTCTCCATCTATTGCCATAGACCAGAAGACAGTTACAAGAAGCCCCCGTTCAACTGTTGGGACAATCACAGAGATATACGATTACATGAGGGTTGTATATACAAGGATTGGTAAACCCTTCTGTTATAAATGTGGGGCTTCCCTTGGTGGTCAGAGGATTGATGAGATAATCGAGGCAGTAAGAGGTCTTCCTGAGGGCACAAGACTTCAGATCCTTGCCCAACTCGTAAGGGAAAGAAAGGGTGAGTATAGAAAAGAACTTGATGCTATGAGGAGGGAAGGATTTCTGAGGGCAAGGATAGATGGTGAGATGGTAGAGATTACAGAAGGTATGAAACTGAAAAAGACAAAGAGGCATACGATAGAAATCGTTATTGACAGGTTTATAGTTAAACCAGGTGTTGATAAAAAGATAAAAAACTCAATAGAGATAGCCCTGAGGTATTCAGACATAATTATTGTGAATCTTGTTGATAAGGGAAAGGACTTACTCTTCAGTAAAACCCTTGCCTGTCCGAGATGTGGTATAAGTTATCCAGAGATAACTCCGAATCTCTTTTCCTTTAACAGTCCCTATGGTGCTTGCCCTGTATGTAAAGGCCTTGGTTATAAGGAGCTTGCTGAAAGCCTTGAGCCCTCACTCTTAGGTCTTCCTTATGAGGAGTTTGGAGAGGACCTTTGGGAGGAAATATCTTTTGGTGAGGTATGTCAGGAATGCAGGGGTTCCAGATTGAGAAAGGAGGCCCTTGGCATTAAGTTTGGGGGCCTGAATATTTATGAATTCTCCTCTCTGACAGTGAGAGAGGCTTTGAATTTTTTAAAAAATCTGAATCTTACCGAAAGGGAGTCCTTTATTATATCAAGACCTTTAAAGGAGGTTCGTGAAAGACTCCAGTTTCTTGAGATGGTGGGCCTTGATTATATCACCCTTGACAGGCCTTCTTTAAGCCTTTCAGGTGGAGAGGCCCAGAGGATAAGGCTTGCAACCCAGATAGGTTCAAGACTTACAGGAGTCCTTTATGTCCTTGATGAGCCGAGCATCGGTCTTCATCCAAGGGACTGCAAAAGGCTCCTTGAGACTATCAAGACTATAAGAGATGCTGGTAATACTGTGATAATAGTTGAACACGATGAGGAGACCATAAGGCAGGCTGACTGGATAGTTGATATGGGCCCGGGTGGTGGTGTATACGGTGGTAGGGTTGTGGCAGAAGGCACCCTTGCTGATATTATGAGGAATGAAAATTCCCTTACAGGCAGATACTTGAAGGGAGAGCTTACAATTCCAGTGCCTTCTTCAAGGAGAAGACCCATTGATTTTATAGAGATAATTGGTGCGGAAGAGTTTAATCTGAAAGATATAAACGTAAAGATTCCTCTTGGTGTATTTGTGTGCGTAACAGGCGTGTCAGGTTCAGGCAAAAGTACCCTTTTTATAGATATCCTTTACAAGGCCCTTATCAAGGAGCTTTACAGGGCTAATGTGAGACCAGGTAAGTTTAAGAAGATTAAGGGTATTGAAAAGATAAGGCGTGTCCTTTCTGTTGATCAGAGGCCTCTTGGGAAGACACCGAGGTCAAATCCTGCTACATATACAGGGATATTTACATTAATAAGAGACCTCTTTGCCCAGCTTCCAGAATCCCGAATGAGGGGCTATACAGCAGGAAGATTCAGTTTTAATGTAAAGGGTGGTAGATGTGAGGCCTGTGGTGGAGATGGATTAAAAAAGGTGGAGATGCACTTCCTCCCTGATGTTTATGTGCCCTGTGACGAATGCAAGGGAAAGAGGTACAATAAGGAGACCCTTGAGGTCTATTATAAAGGAAAGAATATTGCTGATGTCCTTGAATTAACTGTATCTGAAGCTCGTGAGTTCTTTAAAAACATCCCTTCTTTAAGCCAGAGGCTTGGGGTTCTTGAGGAGGTTGGTCTTGGTTACATAAAGCTTGGCCAACCTGTTACAGCCCTTTCAGGTGGAGAGGCCCAGAGGATAAGGCTTGCAAAAGAGTTTGTGAAAAAAGGCAGGGGTAATTGCCTTTATATCCTTGATGAACCTACAACAGGTCTCCACTTTGCTGATATTGAGAAATTGCTTAATGTTATTAATAAACTCGTTGATAACGGAAATACCGTGATAGTTATAGAACATAACCTTGATGTAATAAAATCAGGAGACTACATAATAGATATGGGTCCTGAAAGCGGTGACCGTGGAGGAGAGGTCGTTGCTCAGGGAACGCCCGAGGAGGTAGCAGAGAATCCCTCTTCATGGACAGGAAGGTTTTTAAGAGAGAAGCTCGGGCACTGCTGTCCAAAAAATTGAGATGAGCTATTTAAAAGGGGCATAAGGCCTCAAAAACACAAAAGAAGCGACAGGATTATTTTATTGGTATAATGAGGTTATCAACTCATCTGAGAGGTATATTAAGGTCATGATAGGTTATTTAACAAGTTACATTAAGGAGTCGCCTTTTGTGTCTTTTGCTAATGGCGTAAGTAATAGTTGGCCTCATGCCCCTTTGAGAATTATTTTGGAGAGATGTGAACCTCGAGATAAAAAGGCAAAGAGGATAGTATGACAGTTTTTTGTGCAAAGTTTAAGACATCTCTTCTATTATGTTTGATACCCTTCATATTTATTCTATTTAGCTCCTGTAATATTATTGAAAAGGATAAGGATAGGCTCTTTAAAAAAAGCACAGTCCTTATGGATACCATAGTCTCCATTACAGTTGTAAGCAACTCCTCAGAGAAGGCTGAAAGGGCAATCGATGAGGCCTTTAGAGAACTAAAGCGGCTTGAGGAGCTTATGAATTTTTATTCGGACAAAAGTGAGCTGGCAATGATTAACAGAAATGCAGGGATAAGACCTGTAAAGGTATCAGAGGATACGATAGACATTATAAAAAAGGCC
>DAISHO010000085.1:0-7586 GCA_036822495.1 Thermodesulfovibrionales bacterium | reverse complement strand
CGACTCCTTAATGTAACTTGTTAAATAACCTATCATGACCTTAATATACCTCTCAAATAAGTTGATAACCTCATTCTACCTTTAAAAATAAATCCTGTCGCTTCTTTTGTGTTTTTGAGGCCTTATGCCCTCTTTAAAATACCATTTTAATTTATTTTGGACAGCTATGTACAAGGAATAAATTTTTTCATTATACGCTACCCTCAACTGTTACTTTCACCACCAATCAAGGCTATACGCTCCAGATTTAACTGTGGTATCATTATTATATGATAATCGGGGTCCCGAAGGAGATAAAGAAGGCTGAATTCAGGGTTTCTATCACTCCATCTGGAGTAAAAGAACTAAAAAAGGAAGGTCACACAATCCTCGTTGAGTCAGGAGCAGGTGAAGGAAGTGGGTTTTCAGATAGAGAATATCTTGAGGCAGACGCAGATATCGTTGATAAAGAAACCCTTTTCAAGAAGGCTGAACTTATACTGAAGGTAAAAGAACCCCTGAAGGAAGAATATGAGCTCTTCAGAGGCGGCCAGGCCCTTTTCACCTACCTGCATCTTGCTCCAAATAGAGACCTTATAGAATTTCTCCTTAGCAAGAAGATAACAGGCCTTGCCTACGAAACCCTTGAAAAAGATGGTTCATTACCCCTTCTTGCTCCAATGAGTGAGATAGCAGGGAGGATGGCACCCCTTGTAGGAGCATTCTACCTTGGTAGATACCATGGAGGAAGAGGGATTCTGTTTTCAGGTGTACCCGGCATTAAGCCAGCAAAATTATTAATAATAGGGGCTGGTGTTGTTGGTACTTCTGCAGCAAGGACAGGCCTCGGTCTTGGAATGGATGTGACAGTGCTCAATAGAGGTATTGATAGACTAAAAAAGATAGATGAAATGTTTTCAGGGATGGTGAAGACCCTTGCCCTTAATGAATACAATCTTTTAAAGGAGCTTAAAGATTCTGATGTCATCATAGGTGCTGTTCTCGTTCCAGGTGCGAGGACTCCGGTAATTGTAAAAAAAGAGATGTTGAAATTTATGAAAGAAGGTTCTGTGATCGTTGATGTCTCGATTGATCAGGGTGGAATTGCTGAAACCTCAAGGCCAACAACCCATGAAGAGCCTGTTTATGTTGACAATAGCATAATCCATTACTGTGTTACGAATATGCCTGGTGTTTATCCAAGGACATCAACTATTGCATTGACAAATGCTACCCTGCCTTATATAAAAAGGATTGCAGAAGATATAAACAACGCAATAAATGACCCTGTTATAAGAACAAGCCTCAACACCTACAGGGGAGAGATAGTCCATCCATCACTTAAAAGGGTGTAATGAATAATGAAAATGTTGACACTGCAAGGGAGGTTTTGATATTTTTATCAAAATGAGACTAAATAATCTTTACTCCAAAGTGTTATTTCTTTCTCCACTAAAGCTGTTACCTTTACTGACCTCAACTGTTACTTTCGCCACCAGTACTGTTACTTGTGCCACGAGTATTTTCTTTTTTTTAAATTCAGCATTGGCCCTTGATGTCCCGCCACAGCCAATTGCACCCTATGGACTCTTCTCTACCTTCAGTGCCGAAACTTTAAAAAAAGATAATTCAGCTTATTCATTAAGTCTCGAAAGGTCCGTGGAGCCTGACTACTATATCACTCGCCTCAGCCTCGCCTACGGGATAACAGAAAAGATAGAGTTTGGTCTTTCAGCACCTTATGTTACACAAGAAGAGACTGATGGATTTGGTGATGCCTCTTTTGGATTTAAATACAGACTTGTGGATGAAGGAAGGTATGGACCATCATTAACAACAATGTTTTATGTATCCCCGCCAACAGGAGATGAGCTGATATCTTCTGATGGTAGATTCGGTGCAGGTGGATTTCTTACAAAGAGGATAGGTCCTGTCACCGCACACCTTAATCTCCTTTACACAAAACCTGCCTCATCTTCACTGAAGGATGAGATAGTTATTTCAGGTGGTTTTGATTTCTCAGCTTCTCATAGTTTTGACATTATTGGTGAGATCTATGCCATGAAACCCCATACAGGAGATTCTTTTGACCTCATAGAGGGAAGATTTGGTTACCGCTTGAAAACAACAGATTATATCTATACCACAATAGGGATAGGCACTGACTTTAAAAACAGAACCCCGGAGTACAGATTCTTCTTTTCTATAAGTTTTCTTCCATTTAAAGAAGAGGAGTTAAAGGGGATAGAGATACTCAGAGAGGCAGAATAATGTTTGACATAGGAATGCAGGAGATAATAGTTATTATTATTGTAGCCCTTCTTGTCTTCGGCCCAAAAAGACTACCTGAACTGAGCAGAACCATCGGAAAGGGTCTTTCAGAACTGAGGAGGGCGGTAGAGGATGCAAAATATCAGGTGGACAGGGAATTGAAGGAAGAAGAGGAAAAATTAAAGGAGGGACTCCCTGATATAAAAACTGAAATTCATAGTGAAGAAGGAGGACCTTACCACAGCAATGATATCCTCCAAGGAGAAGATAAATATAGTCTTCATAAGGACGAGGCAGGAGAGAATGACCGAAGAACATAAAATGCCATTTACAGAGCATCTTGCAGAGCTGAGGAAGAGACTTCTTATCTCTCTTGGAGTATTACTCATATTTTTTATTCTGTGCTTTAATTATTCAGAAGAGATATTCAGTCTCCTCATGCTTCCATTGAAGAAGACAATCAGTGTAATAAAAGAGCCACCATACATAGTCCTCAAGCCAAGCAACATTAAAAATCAGAGCCTCGTCTTCCTTGGACCTGCTGAGGCCTTCTGGATGCATCTAAAGGTATCTCTCATATCAGGTCTTATCCTTTCATTGCCTGTCATCTTCTTTCAGTTATGGAAATTCATTTCCCCAGGCCTCCTCCCGAAAGAAAGAAGATACATCATACCATTTGTTATAAGTGCGTCAGGTCTCTTTTTTGTCGGAGCTTTTTTCTGCTTTATAATAGTACTTCCTTTTGCTATAAATTTCCTTCTCACCTACAAAACAGAAAATCTAATACCCATGATATCAGTTGGCAAATATGTGGATTTCTGTCTGAAGTTCATCCTTGCCTTTGGAGCAATCTTTGAACTCCCTCTTATTATCCTCTTTCTCTCACGGATGGGGATAGTGAAACCGGAAACACTTGCAAGGCAACGAAAGTATGCCATACTTGGTGCCTTTGTGGTAGCGGCAATCCTTACACCAACTCCAGATGCCTTCAACCAGACCCTTATGGCCGTCCCCATAATCCTCCTTTACGAGGTAGGGATTTTAGTATCGAGGATCTTTGTAAAGAGGAAAAAAGATGGCTAATATAAGAGGTAAGAGTCTTGAGGCTATTGCAAAGGATATATCCGATGGATATATTACAGTAAATCCTATATTCCTGAAGGCTCTTGACGAGGATGCATTAAAGGGGCTCTATCAGGCAATACACAAGGTTCAGTCTATTATAAGGGGTGAGAAATTTCCTCATAATGATATAGAGGCTATAAGAACAAGAAACATGAGACTCCAGAGACTCCACCTTGCCCTTGTGGTGATTAAAAACTTCGCAAAGGAAAGGAAGGTTCTTCTTGTCTGAGCTATCATCCATAAAGGATCTCCTTCAAACACTTCTAAAGACGAAGAAACTTATAAGGATGTATCCAGAAAACAATCCAATGTACATTAAGGCTGTAAATGATATGTATGAAAAATTCGAAGAGGCCTTTCAGCAAACTTCAGGGGATATAGCATTCCAGATAAGACAGTATGAGATACTCTTTCAGGACGAACTAGTATATCAGAATCCTGAAAAGAGTGACAATCTTGCCCTCTTCTTTTTTAAAGATGGGATAAGGGAGTTGAAATTCCTGAAGGGACTTAATAAAGAAGAGCTTGAGGGATTCCTCAAGATAATCTCTCTTGACGAAAAGGAGCTTGTTGATGACGATATTGTAACCCTCATGTGGGAAAAGGATTTTCAAAATATAAAATATGTGGTTGATGAATCAGTATTGACAGAGGATGAAGAATATGAAAAAAGGGCAACCGAGACCCTGATGGAGAATATTAATTCACCTGATGAACTCCTCAGGGTCTACAGGGCTGCCATGGAGTCTGGAACTGTAAGAACTCCCCAGATAGCCCCTGTAACAGAAGAAGATCTCCTGGCACTCATGAAGGAGTTTGAAAAGGATTCAGCACCAAAACTCTCCAAGCTTGTCTATATATTCTCTGAGATCATTTATCAGGAGGGTGATAAAAAGGAATTTGAGGAGATTTTATCCATTATAAAGTCAGTCCTTGAGTATTCAATCAAGGTAGCAGAATTTGAAAGCGCCATAGAGATCTTAAAACTTATAAAAGGTGCTATCGAGGATAAGGATATTACTGCAGATATAAAATCACACATGAAAAAAGTCATTGAATATGCTGGTTCAAGAGCAGTTATAAAGAGTATGGGTGAAATAATAGACAGGATAGAAATAGAGGAAAAGATAATCTTAGAATATATAGAGCAACTTGACAGAAATGCTATTCAGCCACTTATTGAAATTCTTGGAGAGCTCAAAAACATAAAGGCGAGGAAGATAATCATTGATGGTCTCGCCCTCCTTGGCAGGAGGGATATGCAGAGCCTTATAAAAGGGCTTTCTGATGAGAGATGGTATGTGGTAAGAAACATAGTTTACATCCTGAGACTCATAGGAGACAGAAGGGCTGTAGAGTATCTCTTGAAGACCATAAAACATCCCGATATGAGGGTCAGAAGAGAGGTGATAAAGACCCTCGGAGAAATTAAGGCACCCCAGGCTGTTACAATCTTAAAAGATCATCTGAATGACCCAGACCCTCAGATAAGGATTGCAACTGTAAGGGCCCTTGGAAGTATTCACACAGAGGCAGCAAAAAGACTCCTCCTCCAGAGAATCAATACAAAGGATTTTCTCCATAGAACATTAGAAGAAAAGAAGGAATATTTTGAGGTTCTCTCCTCATGGAGGGATGAAGAAGTAACGGACTTTTTAGTTAAGACCTTAAAGAGAAATACCCTGTTTAACAGATCAAAAAACTTTGAAAACAGGGCCTGTGCTGCCTATGCCCTTGGATTGATGGGTTCAAAGGAGCATTTAGATATCTTAAAAAAATACATGGATTCAGGAAATCCTCTATTAAGAGAGTATGTGAGGAATGCTATTACGAGAATTTCAGGAACAAGGATGGAAAGGTAAATGGAAGAACTTAAAAGGGCCATAGATATAATAAGTAATTTAGCCATACTCCTCAGGACATCTCAGGTTCATGACATAAATAATGTTGCTGTTACAAATCTCATAGATAAGGTTACAGGACTTATAAATGATTTTCTTAAGGAAGAAAAGGTGCTCCAGATTGACCTTGTAGGTGAATTCTTTTATGCCAACGACACAAGGCTTAAATATTCCATAGAGCACCTCCTGAACTTTGATTTTCTCTCAAGAGAACTAAAGAAAAGAAATACTGGCACCATAGTCTTCAAGGAAAGGATAGAGACTCCGGAAATCAAGACCTTTGTTAAGGCCTTTATTACAGCGGGCTTTTCGAAAGACCCCTTTAATACCATGCAAACCTCTCTTAAAGGACTGAAGACAATAACAGTGGATAGATTAAAAAGGGTAAAGGAAGACGAAGCCCTTGATATGAGAAAGGTGGTAAAAAAGACCTATTTTAATGCGGTATCCTTTTCAAAGGGTCTCATGAACAAGATAAAGGCAAAAGAGGCTGTAAATATAAAAAAGGCAAAGAGGATAGTGGAATCGATGGTTGACCTTATACTTGAGGAGGAACAGCTATTCCTCGGTATGACTGCTATTAAGGATTACGACGAATATACCTATCACCACTCTGTAAATGTAAGCGTCCTATCAATAGCCCTCGGACAGCGGCTCGGTCTTAGCAAAAAGGCACTGAATGAGCTTGGCCTTGCAGCCCTCTTCCATGATATGGGAAAGGTGGAAGTTCCTCTTGAGATACTAAATAAACCAACAGCCTTTACAGAAAATGAATGGCTCATAATGAAAAAACATCCCCAGTGGGGTGTAAAGGCATTGCTTATGTTAAAGAGTCCAGATCCTGTTCTAATAAGGTCTGCCATAGTTGCCTTTGAACACCATCTTCATTACAACTATACAGGCTATCCAGCTGTGAGGAATAAAAGAGAACAGGACCTCTATTCAAGGATTGTAACTATAGCTGATCAGTATGATGCCATGACCTCCTCAAGGGTCTATTCAAGGGTTCCCCTTCCTCCTGATAAGGCCCTCAGTATCCTGATAGATAGAAGCGGCACACAAGTAGACCCTCTGCTTTTAAAGTTTTTTATCAACATGGTAGGGGTCTATCCAATTGGCTCTCTTGTCCTTCTAAACACAAATGACCTTGGCATAGTCTATCAGAGCAACCCTGTCTTCCCTGACAGGCCAAAAGTGAGGATAATTATGGACAGCACAGGCACAAGGACTGACCAGACTGTTGACCTCTCAGAGAAGGATGAACAGGGAAGGTTCCTCAGGTCTATTATAAAGACACTGGATTATACAAAATATAAGATAAACCTTGCAGAGTATCTGATGTAGGCACTATCAAGAAGCCCTGTATAATGTCATCAAATCTCTTCTAATCAAACCTTATCTTCTCTAAACTCGAACCTGAATTTTTAATGATTGCAACAATCATCTCAATAATACTCTCATTAAGACAACCCTTCTCTTCGCACACATGCGGGAAGCACGGTGGACAATCAGAAAACCTTAAGGTGATTACATCCCTTCCAATGGGTCTCCACACATAGGGATCACTTGGGCCATAAATCACTACTGTCCTCACTCCGAGATAGGCACTGAGATGGCTCAAACCGCTATCAGCACCGATAAAGAGCCTTGCGCCCTTAAGTATTGAGGCGGTCTTGATAATGTCATTATCAAAATAAAAGGGCTTTACATATTCTTCAATCCATGAATCAGCCTCACCAGCTACAAAGATACCATCAGGATAGAGCTCCTTCAGTTTTAGAAAGAGCCCTGGTGGAAGATTTTTCTTTTTTGAGCCACTTGAAGGATGAATAATGACCTTTCCTTTGAAGATCGGCTCTATTTCATTGAAGGGAAGGGTCTTTGAATAACTCTCTCCTTGAAGACCGAGTCTTTTCAAATAATAATACACAATCCATTCCCTTTCCTGAGGAAAGGGATAGAGGTTACCATTCATTCCAATCTCAATTGAAAGGTCAAAGGCTTCTTCGGGTTTTTCAGATACAATCCTCTGAACCCATCCAAGATTCTTGGCAAGTTTGAGATAATCTCTGTTGCCAGAGGCTGTTATATCATAACCTTTCTTTTTTAATACCTCGAGGATAGGAAATATCAGGAGGGTATCTCCGAGCCCTCCTCTTCTATAGATAAAGGCCTTTTTCATCTTCACCAACTGTTACTTCTCCATCATAGCTGTCCAAAATAAATTAAAATGTTATTTTCAAAAGGGCATAAGACCTCAAATAGGCTGAAGATAGGCTATAGGCGATAGGCTGTAGGCAATAGGAAATA
>DAISHO010000084.1:0-7646 GCA_036822495.1 Thermodesulfovibrionales bacterium | reverse complement strand
ACAGCAAAAAAGCCAGTGCCTGTAGAGCAAAAGGGTGGATGAGGTTCCTTCTCATAATACCTGCCTATAATGAAGAAGAGAACATCCCGAAGGTTGCCGAGGATATTGGAGGTCTTATAAAGGATGCTGTTGTTATTAATGATGGTTCCTCTGACAGAACCCATGATATTGCAAGAGAAGCTGGCTTTACTGTTATTGACCATCCTTACAATATAGGTGTAGGAGGGGCTGTCCAGACAGGGCTGAAATATGCCTCTAAGAAGGGTTATGAGATAGCCATACAGTTTGATGGAGATTTTCAACACAGGGCAGACCAGATAGAAAATATCCTTAAGCCTGTTCTGTCAGGTGAGGCAGACCTTGTTATTGGCTCAAGGGTCCTGGCAGGTGATTACCGGTTTCCCCTTTTCAGAAGGATTGGAAGCAGGTGGTTTTCTCTTTTGCTCTCTCTTCTTTATGGTGTAAAGATAACAGATCCTACTTCTGGTTTCAGGTGCTATGGGAAAAAGGCTATAGAGTTTTTTTCAATAAATTATCCTGAGGACTATCCTGAGGTCGAATCCATAATATACGCATTAAAGGCAGGCCTCAGGATAGTAGAGGTCCCTGCCTTGATGAGGCAGAGAACCTCTGGTAGGTCCTCCATAGGATTTTTCCAGTCTGTTTATTATATGCTTAAGGTAACCACAGGTGTAATACTCAGTTCATTAAGGAGATTCAGGAGGTAGCTATGGATGTAGTTCAGATAATATCCTTTCTTGTAGGACTCTCAATCCTTATCTTTGTTGTCTTTCTTATCGTTACAGGCAGGCTCAAGGAGAGGTATTCCCTCCTCTGGCTCCTATCAGCCATATTTATATGTCTCCTTTCTCTATCAAGGGGACTCCTTGAATACATCTCTTATAAGATAGGTATCTATTATCCACCTTCACTCCTCTTTCTTACGGGAGTCCTTTTCCTCCTTGCACTGAATATATCCTTTTCAGTGACTATATCGAGGCTCTCTTCAAGGATTGACACCCTTGCACAGGAGATTGCCTTAATGAAGGAGAAGATAAAATGTTAAAATAAAATATGAAGATACTCGTATTAAATCCTCCTTATGGAAAGGACTTCTGCAGGTCAGCAAGGTGGGCAGCCCGATCAAGGGGAAGGGTTCAGAGGCATCCTGACTGGCTTCTAATAGCAACTGCAGTCCTTGAAAGAGAGGGCCATAATGTTAGATTCATTGATGGTGCTGCATTAAATCTCTCCTATAATGATATCGAGAAGGAGTTCACGGAATTCAAACCCGAGCTTACAGTAATTCATACAACCACCCCTTCAATTTACAATGACATCTCCTATGCCCATCTCGCAAAGAATTCTGGCTCTATGACTGTTCTTATAGGTCCCCATGTCTCGGCAGAACCCGAGGATACCCTGAGAAGAGCCCCTTTTGTGGATGCTGTTGTGATTGGTGAATATGAATATGTCCTGAGGGATATAGCAGGAGGAAGGGACATAAGAGGCATAATGGGTACTGCTTTTATTGAGGGCGAAGGAATAAGGATTAATCCACCCGCTGAACCCATTAATGTTGAAGAACTGCCCTTTCCTGCCTGGCATCACATAAGACCTGAATGGTATAGAGATGCTGGCAAGAGGTTTCCTTTTCTCACCCTCATATCAGGAAGGGGATGCCCTGGGAGGTGCACCTTCTGCAGAGATACCTCTGTTATGTATGGAAGGAGGTTGAGATTGAGAAAGGCGGACCAGGTTGTTGATGAGATAGAGTATGACTATAAACTTTTTCCTTATATTAAAGAGATAATGTTTGAGACAGATACATTCACAGCAAGTCCCCACCATGTGAGGTCTGTATGTGAGGAGATCCTTAAAAGGGGTCTTAAGGTTACCTGGAGTTGTAATGTAAGGGTTGATATGGATTTATCATTGCTTCCCCTTATGAAGAAGGCTGGATGCAGGATGCTCATGGTGGGATATGAGTTTGGTACACAGGAGGCCCTTGATGCAGTCAAAAAGGGAATAACCCTTGAGCAGTCAAGGAGATTTACAGAAGAGGCAAAGATGCATGGTTTTATAATCCATGGTTGTTTTATGGTAGGTGCACCAGGGGAGACAAGGGAGTCTGTAAGAAAGACCATTGAGTTTGCTAAATCATTACCCTTAGATACCCTCCAGTTTTCAGGCATATGTCCTTATCCAGGTACAGAGCTTTATAAGTGGGCAAAGGAGAATAACTATCTCGTCGCAAGGGACTGGACAGAGTGGGTAAGTGAAGACCTCGAACAGGTTACACTCCTTGATTATCCCCAGCTCTCAAAAAAGGAGATGGATGAACTCATTGATAAGGGCCTGAAGGAGTTTTATCTCAGACCATCGCAAATAATAAGAATGCTTTGGAATATGAAGAGCCCTGAGGATTTAAAGAGAAAGCTTTATGGGTTTAAAAGCTTTGCTGGCTATTTAATGAAGACTTAGGAGATATCATGAAAATACTCCTCATTGACCCACCTGGCATAGATGGACTCCCTGTGGGGAGGATTCTTGGAAGCTTCGGTATTAATAAGGCTGACCAGTTATGGCCACCTTATGACCTCCAGATATTTGCTGGATACTTAAAAATTTTTGGTCATGACTTCAGGATTATTGATGCTAACAACCTTAATCTCACCTTTAAGGATATTCTGAAAGAGATAGAAAAGTTCAGACCTGACTGGGTTATTTATCTCACCTGTTTTCAGACTTTTGAACTTGATTCCCAAATAGCAAAACTTGCAAAGGAGATCGATACTGATATAAAGACTGCCTGTATGTCTTTATCTATTTTCAGTGTTGAAGAACCTGAGAACGCAATGGCAAGACATCCCTATCTTGATTATCTTCCCTGGGGTGAGCCTGAGGTTCCATTGATAATGTTGATAAATGGAGAAGATCCATCAAGTGTGAAGGGTATATATTTTCGACATGAAGGGAGGGTCCTTTTTACAGGTGAGGCTGAAAAGATAAAAAATCTTGATGAACTTGGAATCCCTGTTCATGAAGGATTGCCCTTTCATATATACCGTTGCCCTCTTGCAAAGAGAAAACCCCTCACTATAGTGAACTGTTCAAGGGGTTGTATAAACTGGTGCATCCATTGCCAAGCAGGTGCCTTTCAAAGGCCCTTAAGATATAGATCTGTTGAATCGGTAATAGAGGAATTGAGGCAGGTTAATAACCTTGGTATAAAGGAAATAAAATTTTATGATTGCTCCCTTCCAACAAAGAGGGATTTTGTAATAGAGCTGTCAGAGAAGATGCTGAAAGAAGGGTTGAGATTCACATGGCACTGTAATGCGAGGGCAGATAAGATAGATAGAGAATTGCTAAAGATTATGAAAAAGGCTGGGTGCCACACTATAAGTATTGGCTGTGAGAGTGCCAATAACGAGATACTGAAGAACATGAGAAAGAAGGAAACAGTTGAAGAGATAGAGTTTGCTGTGAGGAGTGCGAAGGAATGTGGCATAAGGGTCTTGATGTATTTCACTTTTGGTTTGCCAGGAGAAACAGAGGAAACTATGAAAAAGACTTATGAATTTGTCAGAAGGCTTATGCCAGATTATGTGACCTTTGGGATCGTTGTCCCTGCACCAGGGACGCCTTTTTACAGTGAATTGAAGAATAAGGGATACCTTATCCAGAAAGAACTCCACTGGCAGGACCCTACAACCCTACCAGGTTTTAATTACCCTCATTTAAGCAGGGAAAAAATCTTTGAATTTGCCAGAGAATGCTACAGAAGATATTATTTTTCTGCTCCTTATATCCTTAAAAGACTCTTTTCAATTACCACTTTTGATGAATTCGTGTCCTCCTTTTCAAATGCTCTATCTATAATGAAGAGATATGTCTTAGGGGCGAGGCGTTAATAATCATGTCCATAATCCTTGTAACAGAAGAGGCTATCCCTCCTGTTTATAGATTTTCTCTAACTGAAAGTTTAGCAAAGGAGCTTTCTCGAAGGGGGATAGAGGTCTATCTTGTCTGTAGAAGAGGAGATGGAGAATTCAGTCATGCTGGTATTTATTATGAACCTATTGATGTAAAAGATTGGTCACTTTTTAACTTAAAAAAACGAGCCGAAGCGAATTTAAAGCTTTTAATAAATGTTATTAGATTAATAAGAATGAAGGATATAAAATTGGTCTATGGCTGGTGGCCTATACTTTTTTTTGCAAGGCTTTTTGGAAAGGCTGTGGTAGCTGACATGCCTGAATTTATAGATGTCATGTATAGAAGTTTTAATAAACCCCTTTCCCCATTGGTTTCTCCTTTTTTAAGGCTTTTTCAAAAGACAGTGGCAAAAATGAGCAGAACTGTGATTACAGAGTCTAATATTGCGCAGGCTGTTTGGGCGAGTCGTGGTGTTGAGTATTGTAAGACCTATGCAATACCATATGGTGTCGATGTGCATTTTTTTATCTCTGCAGTTGCCGATAGAGAGTTCCGAAATAGATATGGTATAAGTGAAAATAAAAAGGTGATTATGTATCATGGAGATATAGGAATTGATGACGGCGTGGACATTTTAATTAAAGCCACAGAGGGCATAGATGCAAAGGTCATTATCATTGGAGATGGGGACCCAAGGTATATGAAATATCTTCATTCCATCTCCCATCCTAATGTTATCTTTACTGGATGGATGTCCTATCAGAAGATCCCTGGTATATTAAAGATAGCAGACATATATGTTGCCCCCTTCAGGAGTTCCCTTTATACAAATTCCACTTTTCCTTTAAAGATAATGGAGGCTTTGGCTGCAGGACTTCCTTTAATAGTTTCAGAAATTCATGCCATATCGAAATATCTAAAAGATGAGAAAGACGCTCTTTTTTTTAAGCCATCTGATACCATGGATCTCAGAAAAAAGATAAGTCTTTTACTTTCTAATGAGATCATGAGGAATACTCTTTCTGGAAATGGCATAGAGGTGGCAAGGAAATATTTTGACCACAGGATTAGGATTGTTCAAGAGGCTGATGTATTGATGAGGTATCTATGAAGATCCTTTTAATCAATCCATACGGGACACCCTTTGAGGTCTTATCACCACCTTTGAGTCTTGCCTATATTGCAAGCTATACGAGAAAGATATTTTCTGATTGTGAATTCAAGATTCTCGATTTTGAAAAAGACAAGATACCAGTAAGGAAGCAGATGGAGATTATAAAAAAAGAGATCCCAGATGTCGTAGGCATAACAGCTCTAACACCAAATTTTCAAGGAGCCATAAAACTTGCGGAGGCATTAAAAAAATGGCGGAGTGACCTTCCGGTTATTGCAGGTGGTGTGCATATTACTGCTATGAAACCTGATATTGAATATTTTGATTCTATTGTCCTCGGTGAAGGCGAGGTTGCTTTTTCAGAGTTAGTTGGAATGATAAAGAAGAGAGAAAAACTACCAAGATTCCACCAGGCTGACCTTTTAAAGGATATAGACATTATACCTGCCTGGGACTTAATAGATATTTCATCTTATAAATTTTTTGCCCCCTTTAAAAAGAAAAGACAGGCTGTCGTTTATTGGAGCAGGGGGTGTCCTTTTGAATGTGTATTTTGTTCGAATGCCGTATGGAGATTTAGGATACCAAAGGTAAGATTCAGGAGTCCTGAGAGTATTGTTGAAGAATTTTTGTTCTTGAAAACCAATTATGGAATTGAAGAGGTATATGTCTTTGATGATGAGATAAACACTAATCCAAAATGGCTTGATGATGTGCTTGAAAAAATTTTAAGGTCAGGAATAAAGATTTACTGGAAGTGTCAGATGAGGGCAAGTAAGAACCTTTTATCAGAGGCATTACTTTTTAAGATGAGAGAGGCAGGTTGCTGGCAGATTGCTTGGGGCATTGAGAGTGGAAGCAATAGAGTTCTTTCAGGTATTAAGAAGAAGATTACGGTGGAAGAGGTAGTTGATGCCCTGAGTATATCCAGAAAAGCAGGCATTGTAAATCAAGGTCTTTTTATGATTGGAAATATCTGGCTTAATGAAGGGGTGCTCGATGGTGAAACTGTAGAAGAGGCACTTCAGACTATTGAGTTTGCAAAAATATTGAGGGATGATGGACTCCTTGATTATATACAATTCAATATCGCAACGCCTTTTCCTGGTTCGGAGATGTGGGATATTGTGAATAGATTTAACCTTTTAAAAAAGGATGTGAAAGAGAGTCTTTACTTTGATACTCATGCCCTTGTTTTTGAACATCCAATAATAACAGTGGATGAGATGAATATGCTTCATAAAAAGGCGTGGAGAGAGTTTATCTTCAATCCTTCTTTAGTTTTCAGACATATTTCAAAGATAAGAAATTTAGATGCTATGAGAAATTTCATCAGAAGTAGTGGGATAGTCTTAAAGGTCTTACTAACAGGTCATGCAAGAAGATTAAAAGAGTAGAAATTTAAATTTATGCCTTCTCTATCTGTAATCATACCTGTCTATAATAGGGCTGGTCTGATTGGGTCTGTTATAGAGGCATTGCTCAATCAGCAGACCCCTCCTCTTGAGATAATCATTGTTGATGATGGCTCAACAGACAATACAGGGGATGTTGTTCGCTCTTATCCTGTTAAGTACATCAGACAGGAGAACAGAGGACCTGCCTCTGCAAGGAACAGGGGATTTAAGGAATCAAAGGGAGAGGTTGTCGCCTTCATAGACTCAGATTGTATTGCGAGGCCTGACTGGCTTGAAAAAGTCCTATCAGGGTTTGATTCCCCTGAGGTCGGAGCTGTTGCCGGCTCCTATGATATTGCAAACCCTGAGAGCCTTCTGAGCAGACTAATTCATGCTGAGATCAAGTGGAGACATTCAAGGTTCGGCAGATATATAAGGGCCTTTGGCTCTTATAATGTAGCAATAAGGAGGGATGTCTTCGAAAGGCTTGGAGGGTTTGACGAGACCTACAGGACTGCCAGTGGTGAGGATAATGACCTTTCCTACAGGATCCTGAAGGCAGGCTATAAGATAAGATTCGTCCCTCAGGCCCTTGTCGCCCATTATCATACAGAAAAACTCTTTAAATATCTCAAAGAACAATTCAGGCATGCCTTCTGGAGGATGAAACTCTACAAAGACCATCCAGAAATGGCAAAGGGAGATGACTATACCTTACGCAGGGATATCCTCGAGATACTCTTTGCTGGACTCTGCGTAGCAGGAATACCCTTTCTGGTTTTAGGTTATCCTTATGTAGAGCTTTTGCTATTTCTATGCCTTGTTTTTCTTTCCTTTCCATTGTCTATTCATCTGATGCTTAGAAATAGGGCACCAGAATATATTTTGATAATACCCCATTTAACCATCAGGTCTTTTGCAAGACTGGCAGGCATGATTAAGGGGATCTGGAATTTCTGGATAAGGTGAGGTAGTAGGGGGATTAGGAACCTTTTAGTCTCTGAATGTTCCTTTTTATCATATCATTATCAGGTTTTAACTGGATTGCCCTTTCAAAGGCCTTTATTGCCTCAACCTTCCGACCCATTTCTGCATAGGCAGCACCAAGGTTATTCCAAGCCTCTGCCTTTTCAGGAGACTTCTCGACAGCCTTTTCAAAGGCCCTCAGAGCTTCTTCTCTATTTCCTATTCTC
>DAISHO010000083.1:0-7802 GCA_036822495.1 Thermodesulfovibrionales bacterium | reverse complement strand
AATTCCCCATGCCACTTTTACCTCCTCCAGAGGTGAAGCTGTAAGGGAAACCCTTATGGTATCCCCTATTCCTTCACTCAATAAAATACCTATTCCTATGGCACTCTTTATGATACCCTGAGGTGGAGGACCTGCCTCAGATATACCAACATGGAGGGGATAATCAAATCTCTCAGAAAAAAGCCTGTAGGCAGCCACGGTATCCATAACACCTGAGGACTTCAGGGATACCTTAATTTCTCTGTAGTCTAGATCCTCAAGAAGCTCTATATTTCTCCTTGCACTCTCCACAAGGGCCTCTGGTGTTGGATGGCCATATCTTTCAAGGATATCCCTCTCAAGACTTCCTGCATTCACACCTATCCTTATGGGAATCTTACGCTCCCTTGCTGCCTCTACAACCTCCTTTATCTTCCATTTTGCACCAATATTACCGGGATTTATCCTGAGGCCATCCACTCCCTGTCTCAGCGCCTCAAGGGCAAGCCTGTAGTCAAAGTGAATATCAGCTATAACAGGAACTGGACTTTCTGCCTTTATTTTACCGAGGCACCGAGCTGCCTCCATATCTGGCACAGCAACCCTTATTATTTCACATCCAGCCTCATGGAGCTCTTTAATCTGAGCCACTGTCTTTACCACATCCCTTGTATCTGACTTTGTCATGGACTGGACAGCCACAGGAGCACCATCTCCTATGGGGACCTCACCAATATAGAGCCTTCTTGTCTTTCTTCTTGTCATCTTTTATCCTCAATTCACCAATGCACCATCTTGCGACCCTTTTCCAGATCGCTTCCTTTTTATATATTCCTGCCTGTATCTAATATGTTCTTCAAATCTGACAGAAAAATTATGGGTGCCGTCATTGTTTGAGACAAAGTAGAGATAAGGGACATCTGCTGGATTAAGGGCAGCAATTACAGACTTAAGGCCTGGTGATGCTATTGGTCCTGGAGGAAGACCTCTGTGTATGTAAGTATTGTATCTTGTGTTCCTCAGAAGGTCCTTTCTCGTAACAAGCTTCTTAGTTCCCTTAAGGTCATATACTGCTGTAGGATCTGCCTGAAGCCTCATCCCTCTTCTTATTCTATTGTGATAAACAGCAGATATAAGAGGCCTTTCATAATCAACCTTTGCCTCTTTTTCAATAATAGATGCAAGGGTGAGTAATTGATTTTCTGTAAGACCTATCTCCTCTGCCCTTTCCACATAAGGGCTGAGAAATCGCCTCGTTGTATTAACCATAAATCTTATAATATCCACCACATCAGTCCCTTTTGGAATCTTATAAGTGGTCGGAAAGAGATACCCCTCAAGAGAGGGTGCATCAATAGAAAGTTCTTTGAGAAGTCCCCTGTCTCTGGCAAGGGCTAAAAATCTCTCTCTATCTATAATTCCTTTGTCTTCAAGACTTTGAGCAATATCAGCAATGGTAGAGCCTTCTATTATGGTAATCTCATATTCCTCAATCTCTCCTCTGAGGAGCTTTTTAAAGAGCTCAAAGGGACTCACGCTACCCATAAACTGATAATAGCCATATCTGAGTTTTCTGTCGAGACCAGTTATCCTTCCAAGAAAGATAAATAAGCCTCTATCCCTTAAAAGCCTCTTTTCATAGAGCATCTCCACAGCAGCCCTGAAGGACATGCCTTTTGGAATCAATATCTCAAACCTCCCAGCGTTATTTACGGCACCAACAGGCTTTACTGGCACAAAGAACTGAAGGCTCACATAAAGGATAACAATCAAAAAGGTCCCTGAGAGTACAAGATAAAGGTCTCTTTTCTTCATTTTTATATAATGACAGATTTTTAAAGGATCGGGCAAGACTGTTGACTTCTGACACTGATAGATTTATCCTAATAAGGGGTGAACTTGAAAACCAAGAGGCAGAAGCGTCTTCAGTTTCAGGTCATATTGCCAATCCTTTTAGGAATTTTTTCAATCATTCTTATTACACTCCTTGTAACTGAAAAAATAACCCTCAGATTTTCTGAAGAGTACGCCTACAAGAGACTTCAGGCAGAGGCAATGGAGCTTGAGATAATGCTTTATCAGCAGGATGCCCTCACTGTTACTCCTCCACAAAAGGCTCCGCAAAAATTGCTCAGCCCCTTTCCTGAGCTTCCTGAAAGCCTTCCCTTTGCAATCTTCTTCTCAGACAATAAATTACGGTCTTCAATAGTCTTCAATATAGACAGTGCTACCTTAGAGAAACTTAAAGGGATAAAGTCTAATACTCAGAATTTCCAGATTTTAGAGATTGACCGTGACAGAGAATTTTTCGTCCTTTTTAAAAAACTCAATCGTGGAGAGCTCTTTGTGCTTCTGAATAAAAAAGAGATTCCCGGGCTCCAATCTCTCGAACTCATGAAGGAAGCAATAGCAGGAGGTGGTCTCTTAATCCTCCTTCTTACAAGCATTATATTGAGGACCAATCTTATAAAGCCCATTAAGAACCTGATTAATGACCTCAACTTAGGCTCTCCTTTAAGACAGACAGGCATAAAAGAACTCGATCAGCTTGGCAGTACTTTCAATGCCCAGATGAAAGAACTCGAAGAGCGTTCAGAACGCTACCTTATGCTTCACAAGATTGCTGTTGAGCTGAATTCTCTGGCTGATATAAAGGGTGTGCTGAAGAACATTCTTGATTATTCAAAAGATATACTCGGGGCTGAGTATGCAGCCCTTGCCCTTTATGACCAGAATGGTAGATTTTCTGACCTTATAACATCAGGCGTCAGTTCAGCTCCAGAGGTCCTGCCACAAGGTAAAGGCCTCCTCCAATTCATGCAGTTAAGCCTCACACCAGTAAGGATATCAGATATAAAAACCCATCCTGCCTTTTCTGGCTCCCTCCCCCAATGGCATCCTGACATAAAGAGTTTCCTCGGCTATCCAGTATTTTCCAGTAATGGCAGACCCATAGGAGCCCTTTATTTTGCAAACAAACTGCCAGACTCTGGTGACAAAATTAACAGTTCAGGTAATAAAGGGGAATTCACCCTTGAGGATGAATCCATCCTCAAGGCAATATCAGCAGACATTGCCGTTGCAATGGAAAGAGAATATGCCCTTGAAGAATTAAAGAGATTTAAGAGGATTATTGATAGTGCCTTTGATGTGATAGTTATAACAGATGTGGATGGCAATATTGTTTATGTAAACGATGCCTTCGAAAGGGTAACAGGTTATCAAAGGACAGAGGTCCTCGGCAAGAATCCAAGTGTCCTCAAAAGTGGGCTTCATGAAATGAGTTTTTATAGAGACCTCTGGCAGACAATCCTGAGTGGCAATGCCTGGAAAGGCGAATTTATCAATAAAAAGAAATCTGGCGAACTTTACAATACCTCTGCAAGTATATTCCCGCTCTTTAGCTCCAGCGGAAGAATAACCCATTTTGTCTCCATTCAGAGGGATATAACAGAAGAAAAGAAACTTTATGAACAGCTTCTGAGGGCACAGAAGATGGAGGCTATAGGAACCCTTGCCAGCGGTATTGCCCATGACTTTAATAATATACTTGCGAGCATCCTCGGTTATGCTGAGCTTCTTAAAGACTCCCTTCCTGAAGAAAGCGAGCTCTTCAGATATGCCGATATAATTGATAAATCAGCCCAGAGAGGGGCAGACCTTGCAAAGAAGATCCTTACAGTAACAAGAAAGGAAAAGGCAGAATTCAAGTCCGTTAATCTAAATGACATTATTTTCGAAACTGCTGAGATACTCAGAAAAAGCATCCCGAAGGAAATAACCCTTGAGCTCAAACTTAAAGAAGGTCTTCCAAATGTAAAGGCTGACTATTCCCAGATGAGTCAGGTCATAATGAATCTTGCCATTAATGCAAAGGATGCCATGCCCAATGGCGGGAGGCTTCTTATAGCCACAGACATTGTGGGAAATGAAAACGGAGCTGCCAACGGATGGGGTCCCCAGAAGGGAGCAAACTTCGTAAAGCTCACTGTAGAAGACACCGGGACTGGAATCCCTCAGGAACTTCAGAGCAAGGTCTTTGACCCATTTTTTACAACAAAAGAGCCTGGCAAAGGCACAGGGCTTGGTCTGTATATAGTCCATTCTGTAGTTACGAATCATGGAGGTTATATAAATCTCTACAGCGAGCCAGGGAGAGGGACAAGATTCAATATCTACCTGCCTGTTTATCTTGAGGAGGCTCCTGAAGACACAAGCTCTCAAGTAATTGACGAAGAGGTATCAGGAACTGTTTTAATAATAGATGATGAACCCTACATCTGCGACCTCTACAGAGATATTTTGAGCAAGGCGGGTTTCACTGTCTTTACAGCAACAGATCCATCAGAAGGGATTAGACTCTTTAAAGAAAAAAGGATAGACGCTGTTATCCTTGACCTCATAATGCCAAAGATGAGCGGAAGAGAAGTCTTCCAGATTTTAAAAGGACTGAACAAAGAAGAAAACCCTAAGATTATCCTATCCTCAGGATATAGTGCAGAGATATATTCTGAGGTCAGCACCATGCTCTCCTCAGGTGCAAAGGCCTTTATACAGAAACCTGTTTCTCCAAGGACACTTCTGTTAACAGTAAAGAGGAGCTTAAAGGAGGCTTGAGCATCCGATGTGGAAAGGAACAGTGAGACAATACCCGATGAGCAAATTCAGAAGGTCAAGGTACCCCCTCATTTTTATTCTCTTCTTTCTTATAATAAGCCTCCAGTATCTCCTTACACCTACAAAAGAAAGGTTAGGTAATTCAGAAACTGAAATACCATTCAATGGGAAGGGAAGAATTGAGGCGAGGTTAATAGATGTCCATGATGGAGATACAGTTACATTAAAGATAAATAACACCAATTACAGGTCAAGGCTCATTGGAATAGATGCACCTGAGATGGGACAGAGACCCTGGGGAGAAAAGGCAAAGAGGCATCTTGAAAGACTTATAAAACAAGGAGAGAAGATAATAATAGAAACAGACTTAGAGAGGTTAGACAGATATGATCGCCTTCTCGTGTATCTCTTTAAAGAGGATGGCACATTCATAAATGAAAAGATGCTCCTTGATGGCTATGCTGTGCTCTTCACTATCCCACCAAATGTAAAGTATGTAGAAAAATTCATAAAGGCGGAAGAGACAGCAAGGAAATTAAAAAAAGGCATCTGGGGTAAAAATGGGTTGAAAGAAAGGCCTATTGATTATAAAAAAAGGCAAAATAGGCTATAGGCAACCTACTAAATGTGGAGGAATTTATGGAAATTAACTACTCATTCATGATGGAGGAATTTTTAAAAGAAAAGGGCATCAAGTCTGAAGACCTCAACTCATTTGAGCCAGAAGCTCTCAAGGTGCACAAAAAAATCCAGAATAGGGAATTTTCTGAACTTGCCTTCCTTGACCTCCCTTTTCAGGATACCCGTGAGATTGAAGACACAGGCAGGTGGATTCGTGAAAAGGCAGACTACCTTCTGATTCTCGGCATAGGTGGTTCAGCCCTTGGACCGAGGGTGCTTCTTGATACATTAAAGAAAACCCATAAACCCCAAATATTCATATACGACAATGTGGACCCAAGAACCCTTGAAAGGATACTGAAGCACATAAAGCTAAAGGATACAGTTATCAATGTCATCACAAAGTCAGGCACAACGGGTGAGACAGTGGCTTCCTTTATGATTCTCTGGGATGGCCTAAAAAAGGCAGGCCTCAAGCCTGAGGAACATGTGGTTATAACCACAGACCCAGAAAAAGGGCCTATGAGAAGGATTGCAAAGGAACATAACCTTAAGAGCCTTTCCATACCTTCAGGTGTTGTAGGAAGGTATTCAGTATTGAGCCCGGTAGGGCTTCTACTTGCCTCTGTGCTTGGAATTAAACCTCAGGAACTTCTGGAGGGTGCAAAAAAGGCTCATAAAAGATGCACTAAAGCCGAGCTCAAGGAAAATCCTGCCTATATGTTTGGAGGCCTCCTTTATCTGATGGATAAGAAATTCTCAAGGCGGATAAATATCCTGATGCCCTATGCTGATTCCCTTAAATCCCTTTCTGAATGGTTCTGCCAGCTCTGGGCAGAAAGCCTTGGGAAAAATGGAAAAGGACTTATGCCCTATCCATCAGTGGGTGCAGTAGACCAGCATTCCCAGCTCCAGCTATGGATAGAAGGTCCTGACGATAAGGTTGTTATCTTTATAAGAATTGAGGATTATGGAGTTGACCATAAGATACCCGAGATATTTCATGATATAAAAGAATTTGCCTTTCTCGGAGGTCATACCCTATCAGAACTTATTGGAGCTGAACAGGAGGCAACTGCCCTAAGCCTTATGCGAGCAGGAAAACCGAACATGACCATATCTATTGATGCCATAAATTCATCAACCCTTGGTGAACTCTTCCACTTCTTCGAGATTGCCACTGCCTTTACAGGAATACTTTATGGAATAAATCCCTTTAACCAGCCAGCAGTAGAAGAGGGGAAGATATATACCAGAGCTATGATGGGTAGCCCTGAACTCGAGGACAGGTTAAGAGAAGTCATGAGTGTAAGAGAAAAAGCAAATTATAAGACAGGCATAAGACCATAGGCTGAAGGCTGAAGATTCGCTAAGGAATTACTTTTTATTTCTTCTGCAGCCTGAAGCCTTCAGCCTAAAACATACCATTACTGTGATTCGCAACAGAGGCGTCTCATCCTTTTTTTGCCTGATGGAGATACAGAGAGAACGACCTCAACCTTTTTCCCACAGTTACTGCAATACTGAGTCTGCTTTTTTGCCTCAAGCCTTGCAGCCACATCTGTTTTGGACTTTGCCTTTTCAGCCACAACAATCCCTCCTTTCTATTTATGATTGAATATTTAAACCTCTTCAGAAGGAAACTCCTCGAAGAGCAAACTTTATAATATAATAAAAATCCAGAAAATGTGTCAAACTAATGGCTCTTTGTGTGGTTACTATTTTAAAATGTCACATTAGTAAACTAAAGCAAAGCCCTGCACCTCCGAGGTGCAAGTTTTTCGTTCATTATAACATACTTTTCTCCTGAAGCCTTCAGCCTAAAGCCTTAAGCCTAAGAACATTCCTCATAGGTAGGCTCGCAATACCATCAGGCCATAGGCTACAGGCTTCAGATTACAGACTTAAGGTTGATCTTTGATTTTTGAAGGCCCCATAGTAATTTGCTAATTTCCTCTATTAATTCTTTCAGCTCTTTAAAATTGATTTTATCTATGTAGCCTAAATCTAAAGAAAACTCTAAAAGATATTCTATTTCTGCTAACGACCCAAACGAAATATCTATGAAATGAACAAATTCCTTTTTGCTTTTCCGATTGTATCCTTCAACTATATTTGCAGGAACAGATAAGGCTGCTCTTCTTATTTGTAAAGTTAACCCGTACTTTTCATCTTTAGGAAATTTTTCCGTTATTTTGTATATGGATAATGCTAAAAGATGTGCTTTTTGCCAGACAATTAAATTTCTATAGTTCGCCATGAAGGAATTATAACATACTTTTCTCCTGAAGCCTTAAGCCTAAAGCCTTAAGCCTAAGAACATTCCTCATAGGTAGGCTCGCAATTCTTAGAAACAATAGAAAGAGGTTTCAAAAGTTTTATGTTTCAACTCCTCATAGGTAGGCTCGCAATTCAGTTATAAGCACAATAATATCAATCATGCTTAGGTAGTTTCAACTCCTCATAGGTAGGCTCGCAATCTGAGCAAATAGATAAGGCTTTAGATATAGATGTGTATTGTTTCAACTCCTCATAGGTAGGCTCGCAATCTTCTTTGGGCAAGGTTGGCACAATACGCTGGAAAA
>DAISHO010000082.1:0-7818 GCA_036822495.1 Thermodesulfovibrionales bacterium | reverse complement strand
AGAAGTCCCCATGGGAATAACCCTTAGGGAGATAATATTTGATATTGGTGGAGGGATAATCGGCGATAAAAAATTTAAGGCAGTCCAGACAGGTGGACCCTCTGGTGGATGCATACCTGAGGAGTTTCTTGACATGCCTGTTGATTTCGACTCCCTCACAAAGGTCGGCTCCATGATGGGCTCTGGTGGAATGGTTGTTATGGATGAGGACACCTGTATGGTGGATGTGGCAAGATACTTTTTGAGTTTTACCCAGTCTGAGTCCTGTGGAAAATGTCCACCCTGTAGAATCGGCACATACCAGATGCTCCAGATAATGGAAAGGATATGCTCTGGTCATGGAGAGCCAGGAGATATAGAGAGGCTTGAGGAACTCGGTAAGCTCGTCCAGAAGGGCTCTCTCTGTGGACTCGGTCAGAGTGCACCAAATCCAGTGCTTTCAACTATTAGATACTTCAGAGAAGAATACGAGGAGCATATTTATGATAAATACTGCAGGGCAAAGGTCTGCAGGGGTCTCGGGGTATTCAGCATTGATCAGGAGACCTGCTTCAGATGTGGCCTCTGCAAGCAGGCCTGTGCCTATGATGCTGTAAAGGAGACAAAGGATAGATACTTTATTGACCAGGACTACTGCACAAAGTGCAAGGCCTGCTACCTGGCCTGCCCTATTGGTGCAGTAAAGATAGAAAAGGCTCAGAGAAAGGAAATAAAAAAATAGGAGAGGTTATGACAGAGGTAAAGGAGAAGAAGGTTGAGGATATAAAAAAGGAGGCAGAATCTCTTAAGTGTCCTGTTCAGAGGTCTTTATACTATATCAGGGAGTTCCTTGCTGGACCTATGTGTGGAAGGTGTTTTCCTTGCGAGATGGGCACCTATGAGGCAAGGATAAGGCTCGAAAGACTTGTTGAAGGCAATGGTAATGATGAAGACATTAATGCATTAAGAAGGATTATGAACTACATGCTTACTGCCTCCATGTGCTTGAAGGGAAAGAATACTGCACGGTTTGTCCTTGATTGGCTTGGCTCAGAAGAGTTCAATGCCCATACAAAGGGTGAATGCCCCCAGATGGAATGCAAGGGTCTCATAAGATACAGGATAATACCTGAGCTCTGTATAATGTGCGGAGAGTGTAAGAAGGTCTGCAAGTTTAACGCAATACTTGGAGAAGAGAGGAAGCCCTTTCAGAGTGGTTTTTTCCCATTTGAGATCAGGCAGAGGCGTTGCACAAGTTGTGGAGAATGCATAAAGGTATGTCCAACAAAGGCAATTATAATTGAAAGCAAGGCAGCCTTTAATGCTATGATGGTGAAAAGATAAATCTTAAGGAGGCTTAGATGTCAAAGAATGTGAATATCACAATTAACGGTAAGACCTTTCAGGTCCCCGAAGGTATGAACCTTATAGAGGCAGCAGAGCTATGTGGAATCCACATCCCGAACCTCTGTTATATAAAGGGAATGCGCGGCATTGGTGCCTGCAGGCTCTGTCTTGTTGAGATAGAGGGACAGAAAGGACCAGTGATTTCCTGCACGACAAAGGTTAAGGATGGGATGGTCGTAAGGACAGAGACAGAGGAGATAAGGGATATAAGGAAATTCGTTATAGACCTTATAGTATCAATGCATCCCCTTGACTGCATGACCTGCACAAAGGCTGGGGTATGCAGACTTCAGGACTATGCCTATGGATTTGAGATAAAGGAGTCTTCCTTTACCCGCAAGAGATTCGGATTCTCACCAGATGAAGGGAATCCCTTTATAAAGAGGGATCCAGACTACTGTATCCTCTGCGGAAGGTGTGTGAGGATCTGTAAGGCCCAGGGCACGAATGTCCTTGATTTTATGGGTAGAGGTGTTGGTGCAAAGGTAACAACTGCTGCTGATAAGCCCCTTCAGGAATCAGGATGCACCTTCTGCGGAAGCTGTATAGATGTCTGCCCTGTAAATGCCATCCTTGAGGCAGACAGATGGCGAAAGGGAAGGGAATGGGACTATGGGCGTGTGAATTCAACCTGTCTTCTTTGTGGTGGTGCCTGCGATATAGTAGTTAGCACTATGGATGGCAGGATAATGAAGATAAATGCTGGTGCACCTGAGGCATCTTATGAGAGATATATATGTGCCTATGGAAGATTTGGTTATGATGCCATAGAGTCCCACGGCAGGATAAAAAGCCCTATGATAAGGATAAATGGAGAACTGAGGGAGGTTTCCTGGGAAGAGGCCTTAAGTCATACAGCAAAACTCCTTAAAAAGGCAGGCAGGGATACAGGCTTTATCACCACGGGCTCAATCCTTAATGAGGATGCCCTTATGCTCAAGAACTTTGCCTCAAAGGTTGTAAAAACAAAGAACATAGACTCAACAGTAAGCCTTTATGGAGACAGGGATACCCTTATTTCACCAGTAGCTCAGATAGATGAGGCAGACCTCATAATTACAGCTGGCTTAAATCCATCTCAGTGGACAAGGGCCCTCGCCTCCATAGATGCCATTATAAGAAAGAAGGTGAATGGAGGAGCAAAACTCATAGTGATAAGCCCTGAGGATATACCCCTTTCAGGAATTGCCCATGTAAAACTCACTGGCAATGAGGTTGAATTCCTCAAGGCTCTAACAAAGGCCCTTATTGATAAGGGTCTTTCAAAAGACAAGGCCCTTACAAGGCTCACAGAGGATGCTACAGTTACAGAGGCAGTCTTGAAGGCAGCAGAGCTTATAGAGGCTTCAAAGTCACTCCTGATACTTTCCTCACCATCCCTTTATGTTGCAGCGGCAAACCTGAGCCTTATAAAGGGAAAGGCTGTATCAGTATCTCTTGAGGCGAATGCAAAGGGGGTTATACTTATGGGTCTTGTGCCTTCAGGCCTTTCAATTAAAGAGATGGCAAAGGGAGGCTTGAGGGTTCTCTATGTTGTTGGAGATGTTCCAATTAATATAAGGCCTCAGGTTGAGACCCTGATATACCAGGGCACTTACATGACAGACCTTGCAAGGAGTGCTGATGTAGTACTGCCAGTAGCAAGCTATCTTGAGGCAGAGGGCACAATAGTTGATTACCTTGGAAGACTGAAAAAGGTAATGAAGGCGATAGATACAGATATGCCATCTCACAGGGATATCTTCAAGGACATGGCAAAACTCATGAAGGTGGGCCTTAAACCTCCAAAGGAGACAGAGATAAAGAGGCTTATAAAGATTCCTTCAAAGGTCAAGCCCTCGGCCTTTGAGAAAAAGGAGGGTTATGAGCTTGATGCAAGGAGATTCATAGAGCAGACTAACGCACCTGTAATAAACAACTCCCGCCTTCTCTGGCTCAAGGAATCAGGTGTGATGGTCTGAAGAAGCAAGAAAAACTCAAATCTTTCACAAGTTATAAAACCACTTAAAAGCCATTTTCTGTCATAGGCGGGAAAAGAGACCGCCACTGAGTCTGCGCATTTCTCAGCTTTAAGCTAATCTTGAGATAAAAAACTACAGGTAGCGTGTCTCTTCCTTTTTTCTCTCTGATGCAACATAACAAAGTATGTACTGGACATTTTTGAAAATCTATTGATTTATAAAAATTTTTTATTTGATCTCTTGACATATTTCAAATAAAATTTCACTATAGGGGTGCATTTTAGGGAGGGATTTATGAAGCTATATTTTGTCTTCTTTTTTCTTGTCCTTCTTATTATTCCATCATCTATTTTTGCAGATGAGTTTTCTACAGATGAATATTATGATGCCCCTGGTTTTAACCCTAATAGAGATACATTTTCAATAGTTCCATATGAGCATATAGATACCTTTACAGGTAATGTAATACTCAATTTTATAGATGCCAGACTTCCTGGCAATGGTGGTTTAGACCTTGTTATACAAAGAACCTTCAATTCAAAGCTGGCATGTAATTTATGGGCTGGTACATATGAGGGCTAGCATTGTGCGCAGGTTGTTGAGAATTCATGGGTAGGCAATGGCTGGATATTACATTTCGGCAGAATTATCGATCCATATACCAAGAATCCAATAATAGAGATGCCAGATGGTTCTCGTCACAAGGTATATTCCTCTATCTTAAATCCCGGTAAGGGGATAACAAGAGACTATTGGTTATATGAATATAATTACCCCCATCATATCCTTACTTTCCCTGACGGTAAAAAGATATATTTTGACCATATCGGGAGCAATTATCAAGGAAAACCTACCTTATATGCTACAAAAATAGAGGATTTAAGTGGAAATTCAATTAATATCTATTATACGACAGACATATACGGAACAAAAATTGATTATATAATAGATTCACTCGGGCGACAGATTAAATTTTATACAGAACTTCTTCCAGATCGTGCAACATATACCTTGACAAGGATTGAAGGCCCTGGTATCGATATCAATTATAAATACCAGAATATACCTGGTTTGCCGTTATTCCTTACAGAGGTTATACCCCCTCTCGGTAATAGCTGGCATTTTACATATAATAGCCTTTATTTCTTGGATAGTATCGAATCCCCATCTGGAGGGATAATATCTTATCCAGAATATACTTTGAGAGATTACTGGATAGATTCAAACCTTTTTAAATCCTGGGTTCTTACAAAAAGGACAGTAAGTGGAAGAGATCTGCTATCAGGAACATGGACATTTTCATACAGTACAGATAGTTCTGGTGATACCACAGCCATCTATGACCCCTGTGGAAGAACTCTCACATACAAACATGTTGGATATAATTATACTGATAAGGCAGTGTGGATGATCGGTCTTCCCATCGAAAAATCTATTTCCGGAGAAGAGACCATTAAGTATACATGGACAAAGTCAGAGGCGATATCCTACGAAGATGAGCCCTTCCCTTATTCTACTATAAAAGATTATTCCATCTGGGTTCCTCTTCTTACCTCAAAAACTATTCTTCGTGATGGTCAATCATATTCTATAACATTCAGCAATTATGATTCTTATGGTAATCCACAACTTATATCAGAAACAGGCGACTTAAAGCGTGACACTTCAATATCCTACTGGTATAATCCTTCGAAATATATTATTAAGGGAAAACCTGCGATTGAGACCATAACAGGTGACCTGCCAGGCTCATTTACAACTTCACATTCATATGATGATAATGGGAGGCTCATCGAATTAAATAAATATGGTGTTATAACCAAATATTCTTACTACACTAATGGGAATCTTGAGTCTGTAACGGATGCTAATGGAAATACTATATCTTATTCCTGGACAAATGGTAATATCTCCAAAATTACCAATCATATATATTCTATTACCCGCACGATTAACACTGATGGAACAATCGCCAGTGAAACAAATGGTAGAGGTTACACAACTTATTATTATTACGATGCCAACAGAAGATTGATAAAGATACAACCTCCACTGGGGAATCCTACTAATTATTCATATCCTGCTGACAACTCATACAGGAAAGAGACTCGTGGAGGTTATTATATATATTACTATTATGATGGTCATGAAAGACCAAGTGGTTCACTTGATGGTAAAGGTGTTAGAACCTATGTTGTTTATAAAGTCTGCGGACTCAAGAGCTATACTGACTCAAATATTGGAGATAAGACTATTTATGATAATCTTGGCAGAGTGAAGAAGATAGTTCATAAGGACGGCACTGAGATAAATTATTCTTATTCTGGTAGCAATCTAACTATTACTAATGAGGCTGGTAAAATAACTGAACTTATATACAGGGCCTTCGGCAATCCTGATGAGAAGATGCTCTTTTCTGTTAAAGACCCTGCTGAGAATGTAACTGTTTACGAAAGAAATATGCTTGGCTCACTCACCAAGATTTCACAGGGGAGCTTTATAAGGACATTTTCCTATAATTCGAAGAATTTTCTTGTATCAGAAGAACATCCTGAAACTGGTAAAATTACTTACGGAAGAGACAACATTGGCAATATGATCTCAAAGACTGATGGGTTGGGAACTAAATCTTATTTCTATGATAGTATAAACCGCCTTATCAGAATAAATTATGGTTCAGGTGATATTACTTTTAGCTATGACAATGCCGATAATAGGGTCTTGATGGATTCTTCCTCAGCTAAAATAAGCTATAAGTATGATGCTAATAATCGCCTTATTGAGACAACTGCGACCATAGCAGGGCTTACCTATACAACAAAATATGAATATGACAATAATGATAATCTTATTCGTTTAACCTATCCATCGGGTAAAACTATTACCTATTCTTATAACTCGAACAATCAGGTAATAGGGATTACCGGTTTTGGGGGAAGCATTAATTCTGTTACTTATAATACTGCTGGTCTGCCTACTTCATATACCTCTTCAAACGGTCTCACAACAAATATTACATATAATCAAAGAAACCTAATTACAAGGATTAAGGTTGGCTCTGTTTTTGATAATAGCTATGGATATGACAGCAGGGGCAATACCATTTCCTTAACAGACAACCTCCACACAAATAATAATCAGATATTTGCTTATGATAGTCTTAGTAGATTAATAACATTCAATGGCCCCTGGGGAACAGGTTCTTTCACCTATGACCCAATTGGTAACAGACTAACAAAAAAGATAGGCTCAGGAATTACTTCATATAATTATTCGATTTCTACCAATAGACTTTTCTCTGCCTCTGGTGCAGAGCCAGTGACATTTTCATACAATACAAATGGCAATGTAATAACTGCAAATATATCAGGAGTTGTATATACACTCACTTATGATAATATGAACAACCTAACAGGGTTCTTTAACAATGGCGACCCTGTTGCACGGTTCTATTATGATGGAGATGGTATGAGGATTATCAAGGCTGATAATATTAAAACAATAATATACCATTATGATAAGAATGGTAAGCTCATCTCAGAGAACTATAGCAGTGGAGAACCTATTGCTGATTATGTTTATCTTGGTGAAAGATTAGTTGCTAAGGTAGTTGCCACACCAGAAATATCCATAACACTGAATTCAAAGGATTTTGGTCAAGTAGAGCCTGGTAGTAATGTATCTCAGGTCTTTACTATTACCAACAAAGGTTCAACAAAACTTTTTATAGATAATATTTCTTTAAATGGTGATACAGATTTTTACATAAAAAATGATAACTGTTCAGCCCAGGCACTCTCTTCTGGAAAGACCTGTTCAGTAGAAATCACCTTTTCGCCTTCAGGTCTGGGGTTAAAGAATTCTTTGCTCACCATCCGGAGCAATGACCCTGATTCTGGAGTCATGGAAATACCAGTTAGGGGAACTGGTATCGCAAGGCTTATAATAATAAAATCAGGTAATGGCATAGGGACTGTATTAAGTGAACCATCAGGAATATCCTGTGGCAATGACTGTGAAGAGATATATACCCAGAGCACAACCGTTACCTTGAGTGTTATACCTGATGATTGTTCTGATTTTGCGGGCTGGAAGGGCGAGAATTGTAATGGAACTGGCTACTGTGTAGTAACAATAGAAAATAAAAATATTATTATCGAGGCAGTATTCAATTATAAGACTTTGAATGCAGATTTCACAGCTGTGCCAACATCTGGAAGTGCACCTCTGATTGTCAGATTTACGGATCAATCATACCACTGTCCTGAAGCATGGTCCTGGTATTTTGGTGATGGTTCTGGAAGCACAATTCAGAACCCTGAGCATATATATACTAAACCAGGCATTTATACAGTAACTCTTACTGTTTCAAATTCCAAGACTTCAAGCACTTCAACAAAAATTAACTACATTACAATAGATGAATGTAAAAGTCCTGTAAGAATTGGCATATCAAATCCCACTTATTTTT
>DAISHO010000081.1:0-7951 GCA_036822495.1 Thermodesulfovibrionales bacterium | reverse complement strand
GATATCCCTGATTTCAGTTCCTGAATTCTGATGCCTTTATTCCGAGTTTTTTGAGTCTGTATCTCAGGGTGTCTCTCGTAATATTGAGTATCTCTGCTGCCTTTCTCTGGTTACCTTTTGCAAGCTGAAGGGCCTTTTTTATACACTCAACCTCTAAATCTCTGAGGGAAAGTTTCTGTTCCTTTGTGGGTATCAAGGGTTCTGGTGGTATATGATTATGTGTTGCCTCTTTGTTTATAAATGTAGCTGGCAGGTCGTGGATATCTATCTCTGAATATCTTGATAATATCACAAGTTTTTCTACAAGATTCTTAAGTTCTCTTATATTTCCCGGCCATGAGTATTCTATGAAGGCATTAATAACCCTGTCTGTGAATCTTTTTTGCTCAGTACTGTATTTATTCACATAGTGTTTAAGGAAATAATTAGCAAGAAGTGGGATGTCCTCTTTTCTTTCCCTGAGGGGCGGGAGTTCAACTGTAGCCACATTCAGTCTGTAATAAAGGTCAAGCCTGAATTTACCTTCATGAACGAGCTGTTGAAGGTTTTTATTTGTGGCAGCAAAGATTCTCACATCTGCCTTGAGGTATTGGAGACCGCCGATCCTTCTGAATTTTTTCTCCTCTATGAGGGTAAGAAGCTTTGACTGCATCTGATAGGGCATATCACCGATTTCATCGAGGAATATGGTTCCTCCATGGGCTACTTCTACAAGACCTTTCTTTAATGCCTTTGCATCTGTAAAGGCACCTTTCTCGTATCCGAAGAGTTCGCTTTCTATGAGATGATCAGGTATATTAGAACAGCTAACCTCCACAAATGGCATTGTGTTTCTAGGGCTTATTTCATGGAGTTTCTTGCAAAGAAAGTTCTTACCTGTGCCGCTTTCTCCAAGAACAAGGATTGTTATATCTGATTTCATAGCAAGACTCTCCGCAACCCTGTATATCCCTTTCATAGTTGGATTTAGGGTTATCAGGTCACCTCCAATGGAAGGCTCATCTCCAGAGACCTTTGTTTTTATCTTCGAAAGGGTATTTAGAAGGGCATTAAAATCAATTGGTTTTTCCAGATAGTCAAGGGCACCCATCTTCATAGCCTCCACCGCACCCTTTACATCAGCATGACCTGTGATCATGATAACTGTTATGGATGGATCTATTTCCCTGATAGTCCTGAGAAGGTCAATACCATTTGTATCAGGTAGCTGGATATCGAGTATAACTATGGCTGGCCTTTCCTCCTCCACCTTTTTAAGGGCATCAAGACCTGTGCTTGAGGTGAGGGCGTAAAACCCATTTCCATCGAGAAATTTTTTCAGGGAAAGCCTTATAATGGATTCATCGTCAACTACAAGGGCCTTTGTCTTGGTGTGAGGGTTCATTGTACACGCCCTTGCTTCAGGGGACTTCACCTCTCTTTATTGAGTTTAGATGTTTCATATATATTTTACATTAATAATTTATTTCAATCAAATAGATTTTTTATATTCACAAGATACACCCCTGACCTGAAGGTCTTATCCTGTTTGATAGTCCACATAACAGTACCTGTGAGAACAGCCCTTCCAGTGAATACCTCAATGAGCTGTCCTGGTTGAAGGGGATGTTCTGTTGATACACCCAGTCCCTCTTCGCTTATATCCATAAGGATACCTTTAATCTCATCAGAGGATATTTCAGGGATTTTAATAGCAATCTCCTGAACAGTCTTTTGTCTTTTATGTTTTCTTTGTGCTGTCTTCATCTTTTTTTCTCTATCGCCTTTCTATCATAGTTATATTTCCTGTGGCAACCAGGTGCACAACTACCACCTGTATCTGTCTGTAGAAAGCCAACTGGCATCTCCCAGCTACCAAATCTGACCTTTTCTGCAATGAGCTTTGGGAGTGTACCTCCGTGTATTACATGACATAACCTGCAGCTCCTCCCCTTCTGTTTTTTATTTACATGAAGGAAGTGGAGATTCCTGTTTCCATCCCTGAACCCTGTTGCAAAGGATGTATCAGGGTATCTGAGCAGATCTCTATTGTGGCAGGTGAAGCAGAGTTCATAGGATTTTTCATTATACGAGACATAGAAATCCTCAGGGAATTCCTTTGTGAGGAGTCTTCTGTGCGGACTTCCGTGGCTATCATGACAGGATGAACAGTCCTTATTTTTTATAGGACCATGTAAATACTTATACCTTTTTTCATCTATAAACCCCTTGTGACAGTTAAGGCAGACATCCATACCTGATTTTTCCATTAATTTTGTGCCGTCACTTGAATGGGGGAGGTGGCAGGATGCACAGGCCTTTTCACTCTTTATGGGTTTATGGATTGATGAGGCTGTCTTAATCTTTTCTTCAATCACTGGATGGCAGGAAAAGCAGAGTCTGTCACCCTCATTAATAAGGAATTTTTTGTAATCTGAACCATGAGGATTATGGCATGAAGAGCAACCACCGAGAAGGGCAGGATGGATAGACCTCTTCTTTAGTTCATCATTTATCTCAATATGACAACCAAGGCATAGGTCTGGCTCTGAAGTTCTAAGAAGGGGTTTTATGTTGGCCTGATGAGTCTCATGGCAGAATATACAATCACCTGAAGCAGATGGCCCGTGCAGGAATTTAGCCTTCTGTTTATCACCATGACAGCCTCTGCAGAGCTTTTCAGAAGGTTCTTTTAAAAGCCCCTTTACTCTGGATTCATGAGGGTCATGACATTCTGTGCACATCCCTTCTTTAAAAGGATAATGTAGATAGGGCAGTGACCTCTGATTCTCATGACATGTCCTGCAGAGGGAGGATATTTCACTCACAAGGGCAAAGGTCTTTTTATTTTTTTGAGGGTGTTTTTTTTCTCTCTGAATATGGCATGTTTCACAACTATAGGCTGGTGGATGGATATGATCTGATTTGAGCATCCCTGTATGGCACTGGGATGTACAGGAGTCTGAACCCCTGACCTCTCCTGCCAGCAAGAGCATTATAAACAGGATTAAATAAAAGGGTAGATTCATAAAGCCTGTATAGCAAGATATAGACCAGCGTTAAATATTATAAAAATATGATTTTGACATAAAAATTGGGTTATTTCACCCACCAAGTGGGTCATTTCACCCTCTATTAAAAAATGTTGCATTCTTTAAATAATCTGATAGAATTAAAATAGATAGCGTTTTCCCTGTGGCTTTTCTTCAGGGAAAGCCTTTTGGGCATTAAAATTGCTTATAAATTAATTAAAGATGGGACACTTCTTAACAGAAGGAGAGGATATTCAGGGCTCTTATGTTGATGCCAGAGAAAAGGCCCTTGAGGCCCTCTTTTTGATAGCTGATGCTATTGTCTCAAATCCAAAGGCAAAACCCCTTGTTGCAAATATCCTTGAGATTATAAGGTCTGTTTTTAATGCAAGGACTGCTGTTTTCTGGTCCCTAAATCCTGAGAGATTGTCAAGATGCTGGGAATATGTAGAGTGCGGAAAGGTTACATGTCCTGCCTATGGGAATGATGACCTCAGGTGCTGGTCGATTCCTGGCACTCTTTGCAAGTCTGATAGCAGTAACCTTAACACTTTTGAGGATAAGATGAAGGTCTGTTTTGAGTGCCCTGTACTTCTTGATGCAACCCTATGTTTTGAGGCCTCTTCAGGTGATGAATATGAATTAATAGAAAGGGAATTAACTGTTGGTAGTGTAATATGTAAGGATCTTTTTTACAGAAGCCACCAATTGCTGTTTATCATACTATCATTAAGGATGGTGAACCAAGATGCTACAGACAGATAGAATGGTTGCCAGCGGAAAGTCCGAAAAAGCCGCGGCTTATTGAGACAGATGATTGTGTAAACATCCCCAGTTTATCCTTTTCTGCTACAAAGATTGGTCTGGGCCTTATAACAAGGCACCAGTTAACAGGTATAATATGTCTTGTCCTTGATAGAATACATTATCTCTCTCAGGAAGATATATCCCTCCTTACAAACATTGCGAGAATAACTTCAGTAGCAATAGAAAACTCTTATCTTCACACCATAATGGAGAAAAAGAATAAAAGAATCCTCAAGATATGCAGGGATGCTCATCACAGGATAAAGAACAACCTCCAGATACTCTCAGGTCTATTCCTTCTCCAGCTCCAGCAATGCAATGAGCCATCAACTAAGGCTATCCTTATTGACAATCTGATGAGGGTAAGAAGCATTGCCTCAGTACATCAACTCCTTTCAAGAGAGGATGGTGCATCTGTAAATCTATCTGAACTCTGCGAGAAGATAGTCGAATCAGGCCTTCAACTCTCAAATGTTGAAAATAAATTTCTCAATTTTGCTATTACAGGTTCGAGCATCTTTGTGGATTCAAAGAAGGCAACGAGTATAGCGATTATCCTTAATGAGCTTGTAACAAACAGTCTTAAGCATGGTTTCAGGGAAAGGCTTTTTGGAAGGATAAATGTAGATCTAAAAGAAAGGCCTGACAATCTTGTATCTATTGTATTCAGTGATAATGGCAGAGGTTTTCCCCAGGATTTTGATATGGAAAGAGATTCAAACATGGGTCTAAGGATTGTGTCGGATATTGTAAAAGAAGACTTAAATGGATATATGAATATAGATTCCTCCAGGGGAGCAATAATAGAGATCGTCTTTAAACCCTGAGTCCACTATTCTTTTAAGCCTTTTAGTAGAAAAAGTATATCCCATCCCTTTCCTATCCAGTCACCTTACAATGGTATAATAGACCTTAATGGAAAAGATTGACCTCTCTACCTTAAGGATTGAAAAGTCAGAGAAATTTAAAAGAAGCCCTAAAAGAAGAAGCAAGATTGCTATCATTAGTGGAGCCATCCTTGTTTCTTCTATCCTGTTGTTTATCCTTTTAAACCGTCCTGTTGAGGTTGAGGTCTCCACTGTATCAGTCTATTATCCCTTTCAGGCTCAGGCTGTGCTTAATGCCAGTGGTTATGTTGTTGCTGAAAAGAGGGCAGCTGTTGGAGTAAAGACAACAGGCACCCTTGAATGGCTCGGTGTTCGCGAAGGAAGTATTGTAAAAAAAGGTGAGTTAATAGGAAGGCTTGAGAACAAAGACCTTGAGGCAAACCTTGAGCAGGCACGGGCAAATCTTGAGCTTCAGGAGGCAAATCTAAAACAGGCAGAGGCAGAGCTTATGGATGCAGGACTTGTTTATGAAAGAAACAGACAGCTCCTTGAAAAGGGTTTCATTTCTCAACAGGAGTATGATACAAGCCTTACAAGACTGAAAAAGGTTGAGGCCCTTGTCATGTCTTATCAAGCAGCTCTCAAGCTTGCTGAGGCACAGGTAAAAGCTGCTGAGATTGCCCTTAGCTATACCTATATAAGGGCTCCCTTTGATGGAATTGTCCTCACAAAGGATGCTGATGTGGGAGACATAGTTACACCTCTTGGAGCTGCCACAAATGCAAGGGCATCTATTGTTACCATAGCTGATTTAAAATCCATCTATGTAGAGGCTGATGTCTCTGAACAGAATATAGGAAAGGTAAGGGAAGGTCAGGAATGCGTTATAGAGCTTGATGCCTTTCCCGATAGAAGATTCCGTGGAATGGTAAGGAAGATAATACCTACGGCTGACAGGACAAAGGCCTCTGTAAAGATAAAGGTATCATTTATTGATAAATCAGAAGGGATCCTTCCTGATATGAGTGCCAAGGTCCTGTTTCTTGATAGACCTGTAAGGCGGGAGGATATCAATCCTGTTGTGGCTATCCCACCATCAGCTATAAAGGAAAGAGCTCAAGAGGCTATTGTCTTTGTTATAGAAGATGGCATGATAAAGGAAAGAAAGGTAAAAACTGGAAGAAGGTTTGGTGATTCCCTCATTGAGGTCCTTGAAGGCCTGAAGCCAGGTGAAAGGATTGTCCTGAGACCTATAAATAAATTAAAGGAAGGCCTGAAGGTAAAGCCAAAAGAATGACCAACTGTGCCTTCGCCAATAATCCTGCTGTTGAGCTTATAAATGTCAGCAAATCCTATTTAAGAGGTTCTGAGACCATAAATGTCTTGAGGGATATTAACCTCATTATACCTGATGGAGAGTTTCTTGCCATTATGGGGCCATCTGGTTCTGGAAAGAGCACCCTTCTTAACCTCATTGCAGGCCTTGATAGACCAGACAGTGGCAGGATAATAGTTTCTGGTATAGAAATAACAGGGCTTTCAGAGAATGACCTTGCAAGATGGAGGTCTCATCATGTGGGATTCATATTCCAGTTTTATAATCTAATACCAGTCCTTACTGCCTTTGAGAATGTAGAATTACCCCTCCTTTTAACAGGCCTGTCACGGTCTCAAAGAAGAGAGCATGTATTGAGATGCCTTGAGATAGTAAACCTCCTTCACAGACTTAATCACTTACCAAAGGAGCTTTCAGGAGGAGAGCAGCAGAGGGTAGCTATTGCAAGGGCCATTGTTACTGACCCATCCATTATAGTTGCTGATGAGCCAACAGGAGACCTCGATAAGGTCTCTGCAGAGGAGGTTCTTGAACTCATGGCGAGACTGAATGAGGAATACAGAAAGACCATAATAATGGTCACCCACGATCCAAGGGCTGCAAAGGTAGCAAGGACCATCAGACACCTTGATAAGGGAATCCTGAATGCTCATACTGAAACTCCTTTTTAGAAACATCTTCCGTCAGAGGCTCAGAACCTTTCTTACGAGCCTTGCCACGACTGTTGCGATTCTTGCCTTTGGATTTCTAAGAACAATCATCGATGCCTGGTATTCAGGTGTGGAGGCCTCGTCTCCTGCAAGGCTTATCACGAGAAATGCCATTTCAATGACAACGCCTTTGCCAGTTTTTTATAAGGATAAGATTAAAAAGGTAAGGGGTGTTAAGAATGTAAGTTATGGTCAGTGGTTTGGAGGCATCTATATTTCTGAAAAAAACTTTTTTCCGAATTTTGCTGTTGAACCTGAAACCTTTCTTCAGCTCTATCCTGAATATGTTATAGAACCTGAAGAGAGACTTGCCTTTCTCAAGGACAGGAAGGGATGCGTAGCCGGGAGAAAGGTGGCTGAGGAGTTTGGATGGAAAACTGGTGATACCATCATTCTAAAGGGAACCATATTCCCTGGTGAGTGGGAGTTTACTATAAGGGCTATCTACAGGGGTGCTGGGCCAAAGGTTGATGAAACACAGGTCTTCTTCCACTGGGACTATATAAATGAAGGCTTAAAAAAGGTCTATCCTACAAGGGCTGACCATGTGGGATTCTTTGTTGTCGGAATAAATGAACCGAGGAGGGCAGCAGAGATCAGCCTTGAGATAGACAGCCTTTTTAAAAACTCCCTTGCCGAGACCCTTACAGAGACAGAGAAGGCCTTTCAACTCGGCTTCGTTGCCATGACAGAGGCTATACTTATCACCATAAAGATTGTCTCCATTGTCCTTATCATTATCATCCTTCTCATAGTTGCAAATACAATGGCAATGAATGTAAGGGATAGACTCTCTGAATATGCCACCATGAAAGCCCTTGGTTTCAACTGGCCTTATATCAGTGGATTAGTCCTTGGTGAATCCATTATGATTAGCCTTATAGGCTCTTTATGTGGTATCGTCCTCACATTTCCTGCTGCAAAGATATTTGTTGATGCCATGGGCACCCTTCTGCCTATATTCCATATTACAGGAGAGACCTTGCTCCTTGACCTTTTAATCTCCTTATGTGTTGGTCTTTTTGCAGGACTATTGCCTGCCTTAAAGGCAATAGGAGTGCCTGTACAGAGGGCCCTTCAGAGGATAGGATGAGATTCATAACTGTTCAAAATAAATTAAAAATGGTATTTAAAGATGCATAAGGCCTCAAAAACACAAAAGAAGCGACAGGATTATTTTATTAGGTATAATGAGGTTATCAACATATTTGAGAGGTTTATTAAGGTCATGACAGGTTATTTAACAAGTTACATTAAGGA
>DAISHO010000080.1:0-7972 GCA_036822495.1 Thermodesulfovibrionales bacterium | reverse complement strand
TTCTATTTTCTTCTGCGCTTCTTTTGAAGTAATATTCTTCACATAAGGATGAAGAACAAACTTCAGGTACCTGGGCATATAGATATGGTCATTGTCTATAGAATTTACAGCGTCAAAGAGGCTCATAAAAAAACCATAAATGGGTGTCCTCTGGACCGGATAGCCCATGGAGATGTTGTAAGGGTCTTTATCCAGGTAGGGAATACCCTGTCTGAGAAGAGGAAAGAGGGTCTCAGCCTTTGGAAGAACTACCACTGTTTTTTCATCAATTAGTGGATAATAGGCTGAAGGCTGAAGGCTGAAGGCTGAAGAATTGTCTTTTGCACTCATCTCTGAGATCTGTTTAATAATGGTTCCTGCCGCCTTTACCATTCCATGGGTATCAGGAGCAGAAATGAGGCTTAATTCAGGCTGAGGGCTCTTAAACTCCCCCTCTCCCCCTCTTACTTTAAGAGGGGAAATTAAAGGGGGAGTTACTGTCGCACTGTCGCACCGTAGCTCCGTCGCACTAATGTCTGTATCCTTTATCCCTAAGGCTTTTATTGTATCTCGAATACCCTCACCATTATGAAAAAGCAATATAACCTCTGGTAGGTTGGTGGCAAAAGTAACGGCCTCTCGTTCCTCAAGGAGATTCTTAATAAGTCTTCTCTCCTGTTCTGTAAAGACAAAGAATCCAGCGATTATCAATCTTTTCAGCCTTCCGAGCTTTTTTATAAGTTCAGACCAATCCATGTTCCCTGCCATACTGTAACGAAGACTCCTTGTGGAAAATCCTCTTCTTGGAAGTTCCTCATAAAAGTCCCTGTAAAGGTCTGAGAGGAATCTAATATTCTCAAAAGATTTTACAGGCATAGGTATAAGGGTTTCTATGGACCTCAATCTTTCATAAGAGATACCTTCAATATAAATCTCTTCAAAGAGATTGAAAAGTCTTGAACCAAGAGAATAAAAATTATCAAACTTCCTGAATTCCTGATGGAGGGCATTGCTTTTTATTGATAGCTCATAAAGTATATGAATAGCATCAATAGCCTCTCCATTCCTAAGATTAGTATCGCTAACAAGGAAATTTATGAACTCGTCCATGGAATATATAACCGGAGGGATAAAAGAAGTGCCAAGCCTGCTTCCAATGAGTTTCCTCAGGTAATGGCCTGGTCTCTTTCCTGGAAAGACAACCATATTCTGAGAAAGGTCAGGGACTGTAACCTTCAGCACTGACTCTGCAAAACTTTCTGAACTGTTACTCTCGCCACCAATGGCATCAGCTAAAAGACAATAGACTCTTTCTATCAGGTCATCTCCTTCTGGTATGACAATAACCCTGCTCATACCTCTACCACCTTATCCATATCAATATAATAGAGAAAGCCTTTTACAAATTTATCCCTGTAGACATCCCTGAGGAGCTTCTTATAATGCCTCACCTGTTCTTCATGTCTTGAATACTCTTCTTCAGTTGGATGGCCTGTCTTGTAATCAATAACTGTAACAGCCTCTCTGTCAATCACGACCCTGTCCATCCTGAAAAGCTCACCTGTAGAGCTGGTGAATTCAATCTCATTCCTTACAGTCCTTTCAGGAGCAGGAATGTAATATTTTTTTAATGGACTATTCTGGAGAGCCTTCAGGATCGCCTCTATCTCTTCATAACGAACCTTTCCTACTGTTTCCCTGTTCAATCTCTCTATCCTCTCTTTGATCTTTTCAGATAGACTGCCACAACTGTTACTTTCGCCATCAATTTCTAAATAGTCTATACATGAAAGGACTTTATGAATAATCTCTCCTCTCTGTTTCTCTTCAATGTGGATTTCACCTTCTTCAACAGGAAATTCTTCCTTCATAAAGCTGTGGGTGATAGTGAGTATCTCAGGTGAAGCTCCCTTCTTCCTTGTTTTGAGTTCTACCACCTCATCAGGATTTAGTTTGTCACCAAAAAGATCCCTCTCTCCATTGAAGACAATTTCAACAGGTGCATTATTTCTTTGATTTGAAGATGTAAAGACATATAACTCTTCCTCAGCCCTTGTAAGGGCAACATAGAGGGTATTTAATTTCTCGATCTTCGACTCCAGGGAAATCCTGTCTTTAATAGCCATTAGCCTTCCTGACTTTTTGGCTAACTCTTCCTTGAGCCTAATAACAGAAAAGGTCTCTTCATCCTCTACAAGACAGAAACCCTGAGGAGGAGGCTCTGATTTATGCATGTAAAATATAACTACAGGAAACTCAAGACCCTTTGCCTTATGGACTGTCATCAGTCTCACCGCATCAGCCTCTACAGGCATGCTTATATCCCAGACCTTTTCATCTTCTCCTTCATCAATGAAGAACTCTACAAAGTCTTTAATGCTACTAAGGCCTTTACCCTCAAAATAATTTGCAAGTTCAAGAAATTTTATAAATGTGGCCTCCTCCTCGGGCATTGTCTCGAAGACCCTGAATTTGCTAATGGCCATACTGATAAGGTCATAGAGGGGGAGATAACCTGTCAGCCTGAAGAGCTCTTTAAAATCCCTCTGCCATATCTGAGGGTACTCCATCTCAAAAGCACGGTAGAGAGGTCCTTCCGAATCCCTGTATTTTATGAGAAACTGGTCTACCTTTGGCTTGATGGTTGAAGGCTGAAGAATACTTAAATAATTTAAATAGATATTACTTTTCAGGAATACAGCAAAGGAGAAATCATCAAGAGGAGAATCAAGAAACCTCAACAGGGCAAGAAGTTCATCAGAGGCCTTCCTCTTTCTTACATCAAGACTGCTATAAGATAGTATCTTTATATTTTTTTCATTCAGCCACTGGCTCAGTTTTGTTATAGACTTATTATCATAGCTCAGGACTGCGATATCACTTAAGCCATAACCTCTCTTCAATAAATCATCAATAATCTCAAAAAGATATGACTTTCCCTCATCGGCCAGATCGTTCTCATTATTGATTCCTTCACCGGGCGGCGAGGAAATAGTGGATGGGTTAACGATCTTCAGTTCCACATAACCTTTACTTTCCTTCTCGCCAAGGGGATACTGTCTAAAATCTGTAAGACCGCTCTTTGTAGCATTTTTGTATTCTTCATTTACTGGAAGTCTCTTCTTAAATACCTCTTTAACAAACTCAACAATCCTCCCACCACTTCTGTAATTTATATCAAGTTCTGATACAATCTTTTTTGCACCTGGAAACAGATTGGTATTTTCAAGTTCTTTCATTATCCTGTAATCAGCATTCCTGAAGGTATATATAGCCTGCTTTGTGTCACCAACCACAAAAAGGCTTCCTTTTACTGATAGGCTATTCTCTATTAAAGGATAGAGATTGTGCCACTGAAGTTGAGAGGTGTCCTGAAATTCATCTATAAGGAAATGATATATCCTCTCTGAAAGCCTGAAATATACATCTGGCACCATATCACTTAAAAAGCTGCCGATGATCTTTGTTATCTCTTCAATGAAGACCTTTCCCTCCCTCAGCCTTACTTTATCGAGCATTTCACTGTAATCTTTGTAAATTTCATAATAGGGATGGTAGTAGGTCATAGAGTAAAGAAAGACATACTCTTCTACAGATTTCTTAAATTCATTCCAAAGACTCGAGATCTCATTATAGCAATTGATCTTAGATTGTCCCTTTTTCGGTTTTTTTACAGGCAGGAAAGCGATGCCCCTTTCTAACAACAGCTGGAATTTCCTTTTTTCTATTATCTCCTGAAATTCATCGAATATCTTGCAGCTTTCTGATCTTTCAAGATCTGAATTATTAACAGAGGATATAATCCTCTCCATTATATTTTTTAAGTCTTCCTCAATCTCCTTCTTCTTCTCTAATAAATCTATGTCAAAAACAAATCTCTTTAAGGTAGAACCCTCCCTTTTATAAAACTCCTTGAAGGTCTTGAGGATTTCCTTAGGGGCATCCCACACATAGGCGAATTTTTCACTTCTGAACTCAGATAAAAGGTCTGTAGCTTCTATGAGATTTTTGAGCCTAATGGAGCCTTCTTTTGCATCTCTCATGAAGAGTTCAAAGGCATAAGTGAGTATCTCGTTATTATTCATTATTATCTCAAAATCGGGTGTATAACCAAAGTCTGTAGACGAGGCCTTAAAAAGGGTCGCCATGAAGCTATCTATGGTCTTAACCTGAAAATCAGAATAATTATTAAGTATCTCCTCGATTGCCTCTTTTGCCTTCTGTGAAAGCCTTTCCCGCTCAATGCTGAGTAAGTTACTGAACTCCTTGATGGTATTTTCTTCCTTCTGATAAAGAAGCTTGAGGACATCAAGAATCCTCTCCTTCATTACTCTGGCAGCATTATTCGAGAAGGTAATAGCAAGGATGTTTTTTAATTTATTGTTTGGTACTCTCTCAGAAAGCAAAAACTGGACATATCTGTTCGTAAGGGCCCTTGTCTTGCCCGCACCAGCAGAGGCTTTGAGGATCACATAATGGGGAAAGTCGATATCTCTATCAGAGATAAGAAAACTCATAAAAGTCTCCTGTAAACCCAGACCTTTCCTTCAGGTGTCTGCTCATCAGTTCTGGTTATGAGTCTCTTTTTAAAAAGATTGAGGAGTCTCGTAGCTGCTGTATTAAGCTCGAGCCTGAGGAGTTTTGAAAGCTCCTTTGCAGTGATCTTTTTTCTATCATAAACTAATTCAAAGGTCTCCTTGAGATAATTATTTAGCTCACCTATTATCATGCATCTTGTATTCTTTAAAACAGCAAGACAGGAAAGGCCCTTTCTCTCAAGGGCAACCTCGATGTTCTCTTTCTGGAGATCGCTGAGACCTTTAAGGACAATGTATCTATTACCATACTCACCATTAATAAGTCTGGAGATGAGCTTTGCCACAATCTCATCTGCGCAGGAATAATCGATTATACCTATTTTTGAGAAATCAAGGGCTATTACCTCACCCTCTGCTTCTCTCACGATATCCCTCTCTATCCTCTCCCTTATAACCTGACCTGACTGCCTCGTGACAAGGTCAGAGGAACCATTCCTGAGTTCTTCCTTTAAGAGTTTATAAAGGTCATAGGTCTTCATTCATCAAGCCTCAGAAGCTCTGATGCCTTGTCATAAGATATCTGCTGAACGCTCCGCAATCTCCTCTCGATGCTTCTCGATTTCTTTGCTGCATCTTCAATAGTGTTACTCGCCTCAAGAAGCTTCTTATGGGTCTTATCAAGAAGGTCACCAAATTTTGTAAACTCTGTCTTTACAGCTCCAAGGAGCTCCCAGATCTCGCTTGACCGCTTCTCAATTGCCAGAGTCCTGAAGCCCATCTGGAGGCTATTGAGGAATGCTGATAGGGTTGTCGGACCAGTAATGGTAATCCTGTATTCCCTCTGGAGGGCCTCAAAAAGCCCTGGCCTTCTTAGAACCTCTGCATAAAGCCCTTCAACAGGCAAAAACATTATGGCAAAATCAGTAGTATGAGGAGGATCGAGATATTTCTCGCTTATCTCTTTTGCACTCAATCTAATCTTCTGTTCAAGCTGTTTAGCTGCTTCTTCTATTATTTCATGATCTCCCCTCTCGTAAGCCTCGAGCAACCTGTTATAATCAGCTTCATGGAATTTTGCATCAATAGGAAGATAGACATATCTACCACTATCATCTTTACCGGGAAGTTTTATAGCAAACTCAACCCTTTCGTTACTTCCCCTCTTTGTTGCGAAATTCTTGACATATTGCTCAGGGGTGAGGATCTGCTCAAGGAGGGCACCCAGCTGGATTTCGCCCAGGATACCCTTTGTCTTTACATTGGAAAGGACCTTTTTCAGATCTCCCACACTGGAGGCAAGGGCCTGCATCTCACCAAGCCCTTTGTGCACCTGCTCGAGCCTTTCACTTACGAGCCTGAAGGACTCACCGAGCCTCTTTTCAAGGGTAGCGTGGAGTTCTTTATCAACAATCTCTCTCATCTGATCAAGTTTTTTTGTATTCTCCTCCTGAAGAGTCCTTAATCTCTCCTCTATGGTTTCCCTCATCCTGTCAAGTCTCTGCTCGTTAGATTGAGTTAAAGTGAGTAATTGTCTTGAAAATACCTCAAGCTGGTCCTTCTGAATATCTGCCATGGTCTTGAGCTGTTGCAAGAAGGTCTCATTAAAAGAACGGATTGAACTGCTCAGTTCTTCCCTGTTCTGCTTGAAGTCCTCTCTGAATCCCTGCTCCATCCTTTCCTGTAAAGCCTTTACATTTGAAAGGGCAGTCTCAATCTCTTCAAGCTTTTCAAGGTTCTCCTTAGCGAGCCTGGAGGGATTCATCACAAACAAGATTACAATGAGAAATATAACAAGGCCAATAAGGATTAAAAGAAGTATTTCTATCATCTAAACCTCCTTGCATCTTTAAATGGACTTATATAAAATTCCCGACCCTTCAAGGCGCCACTCCTATTATCAATAATGGTACAGGCGGATTATTTCGTCCGTGTCTCAGAACATTATAGACCTCACCTTCATAGTAGGCGATTCCAGTAGACATCTCATTCTGCATAGATTTCATAGGTAATATCTCTATGCCCACATTTATAATCCCTCCGCTATAAAAAAGAAGATGTTTAACAAAGAGGTCGTAGGCTACAAAGGCATATTTACCAAACTGGACCTCAACTGCAATATTATCTTTTACAAAATCCGTTTGTTTAAATGAAAGTATCGGAAATTTGATGCCCCGCTTGATTAAAAACTCCTTCTGTTGTCTTAATGATAGAGATACAATCTCATTCAGAATCTTTCTATCAGTTGTAACATAATATGAATACTTTTCAGGTTTCCAGCCATGTTGGTGAAAAAGTCGTCCAAATTCTTTATTTAAAGCCTTAGGATTAAATAAATTTTTCCCCTTCATCGTTTTCTCTTTACTAATCTTAGTTTTGAATTTATTTGCATCGACTCTTGCGATAATATCCTCGATCTCTTCCAGTATTTGTCTATGATGAACAATTAAGTATTCTTCTCCATTTAAATGGGAATACTTTTCAATTATCTTCATAAATATCTCCATTTGCCAGGAAAGGTTTTTTATTATTGAAGACGCTATAGTCAGGTTCATACACCGGGACATCAGGTCGAATCTTCAACAAACCTTTAGTAGCCAAGATCACCCTTTCACAGGCAATCTCATAATACTCTTTTAATATCTCTGAGCCAGCTGCCTTCCTATTGTTTATTATCGCTGCTATGGCTGTAGAACCAACACCAAGGAAAGGATCAAAAACAATATCTTCTTCATTGGATAAAGCCAATACAAGCCTCTGGACAAGGGCTACAGGGAATTGACATGGATGAATAGTCTTTTCAACATGGTTGCTTTTGACATTTGGGATGTCCCATACATCTGAAGGATTCTTACCAAGAGGATGACAGGAAAATTCTCCTTTATTTGGACCTTTGAAGTGCTTTTTACCAGGATACTTTTGAGGGATTCTGACAGCATCGAGATTAAAAACATAATTATCACTTTTTGTGAACCATAAGATAACCTCATATCTCCCAGAAAACCTTCTTGAACAATGGAGTCCATGACCAAAATGCCATACTATCCTGTTGCGTAATTTCAAATCTTGTTTCTTAAAAACATCATATAATAGTATGTCAAGAGGTATTATCTCTCCTTTATCAACATAGTTTCCTATCTCCCAGCAGATACTACCCTCAGGTTTTAATATCCTTACACATTCTTTAATAACGGCCGCTTGTTGTTTCAGATACTCCTCGAGTTTCAGTCTTTTCTCGTAGGGTTTTCCAATGTTATATGGCGGGGATGTCACAATAAGCTGAATAGAATTATCTGGTATCGTCTTCATAAATTCAAGACAATCCCCATTGTAAAGGGTGATCCTGTTTTGAGGAGAGAAGACTGTTTTTATATCTATAGATTCATCAAAAGTAGCAAAATTCAGTTGATTTGTTTTAATCTGTCTCATCCCTCTCTCCTTTAAATCTCCCATCTTAT
>DAISHO010000079.1:0-7972 GCA_036822495.1 Thermodesulfovibrionales bacterium | reverse complement strand
CTATTTGAGGCCTTATGCCCTCTTTAAAATACCATTTTAATTTATTTTGGACAGCACTGATCAAAACTATGTCGTGACGAAGGGAAACTTTTTGCCTATATCAGTTTGCCGAATTGGTTTTAATCATCACTTATGATCTTTACCTCTACCCGTCTATGTCTTGGCCCGTCAAACTCACAAAAATATATTGCCTGCCACCTACCGAGTACAAGCCTTCCATCCTCTATAAATACAAATTTATCCACCCCTACTATGGTAGATTTAATGTGGGCATCAGCATTTCCTTCTCTGTGAAGGTAGTTCAGGTCCTGAGGGACGAGCCTGTTTAAAAGGGCCTGTATATCCTTCTGTACAGAGGGATCTGCTCCTTCATTTATTGTAATGCCTGCTGTGGTGTGTGGAACAAAGAGATAGCAGATCCCGTTCTTTACACCTTCCTCATCTATGAGTTTCTGTATTTCAGAGGTTATATCTATGAATTCACTCCTTGCCTTGCTTCTCACAGTAATGTTTTTGATCTTCATCTGTGCCCTCACTGTTACTTTCGCCACCAATTCTAAAGTTTATATCCTATCTTTCTCAGAAATTCCTTTCTCTTTGCCTTTTCCTCGTACCCTTCAACACCCTTGGGTGAAAAGCCATCCACAACTCCGAGGATACCCCTTCCCTGAGATGTCTGGGCAACAATTACCTCGAGGGGATTGGCAGTAGCACAGAAGATCCTGCATACCTCAGGGCATGCTTTTACCTGATTTAAGATATTTATAGGAAAGGCCTTTTTGAGGAGAATGCAGAAGACATGGCCTGCCCCTATGTCCTGAAGAGTCTTTACACAGGCCTTTATTAGCTCATCGCTGTTACCCTCTGTCCTTATGAGGCATGGACCTGATGCCTCTGTAAAGGCAATTCCGAATTCTGCTCCTGGCACCGAGCATGCGAGAATCTCATAGAGGTCCTCTGCTGTCTTTATAAAATGGGTCTGGCCAAGGATTATATTACACCCCTCCGGGATATTAATCTTAACTGTCAATAACTCCATAAAAACCTCCTGCTTTGGCATATTGGGTCATATGCTATAATGAATAAAATTATGAGCTATATCAGGTCTATAAAGCAAGTAAGTTTTACTTACAGTGCCAGGTATATCTGGCCTTTTATTATTTTACTCCTTGTGGGGCTTTTCAGTCCATTGGGTGATTACCCGTTGATGGATGTTGTTTATGGAGCAGAGATAACCGGAGTGGATGTGAGGGTCGATAACGAAGAACTTATTGTATCTACCTCTGTTTTATTTGATGAGACATTTATAAATGAAGCAAAAAATGGGATTCAGAAGGAGCTTATCATTTATGTTGACTTATTCAGGGTATGGAAGGGCTGGCCTGATGAATATGTTATTGGTAACATTATTGAAAGGCGAATTACGGGAGATGTGATAAAGGGTGAATATATCCTCACTTCCTTTGACAGGAATCGGAAGATTATTGTTGAGAGAAAATTTAAGAGTTTTGAATCAATGATTAAATGGATGTCAGAGATAAAGGCACTTCCACTTATAAATATAAAGGGTGTAGAGTCTGGAGAATATTATGTCAGGGTTACTGTAGAATCAAGGTTAAGAAGACTTCCGCCTGTAGTAGGTTATCTGCTTTTTTTTATACCGGAAAAGGAGTTTTCGATCTCAAAGGACTCGCCATTATTTAAACTTGGACCCAAATGAAGATTTATAAAGTCATATTAATATTGTTGCTCCTTGTTCTGTTTATAAGTGTCAATGTGTTTCTTTTTGCAAGGTTTACTAAACTTGGCAACGAACCCCTTTATGCGCTCCTTTTTCTTGCAGGTATTAATCTCAACCTTCTCGCACTTCTCATTCTTGTTTTTTATGTAGGGAAAAATATCATCAGGCTCTATATCGAGAGAAAAAAGAATATTCCTGGTCACAGGTTTCAGATACAGCTTGTAAGTATATTTGTGATCCTTACACTGATACCTGGCGTCTTCCTTTTTGTTATTGGAAGCGGTCTGGTAACAGGATATATAGAGAGATGGCTTACACCTCAGAGTCTCTCTTCCTTGGAGGAGTCAATAAAACTTGCAAAAATCTATTATGAAGAGAAAAAGGAATCTTTGAGAACTGAAGGCTTAAGGCTCAAGACCGAACTGTTACTTACGTCATCGAGGATAAGTCCGAATTCAAGACATCTGGATATGGCAAGATTGCCGTCACAGAAAGTGTCCAATTGGGAGATTCTATCCGTTTCTGATTCAGGTGAGATAGTAACATCTTCCGGGAGAAGCCTGAAGAATGATGACCTTTTGAAGGAGGCACTTTCAAAGGAGGAGGCTACTGATGTATACAAAGGCCCTGATGGTGAATATATAAGAGTAGCATTGGCAATTCCTGTGAATGGTAAAAGAAATCTACTTCTTGGGTCCTTAAAGGTTCCAGCGGAGATAACAGAGTTGATTGAGAGACTCAAGAATGATTATGAAGATGCCTCAATGAAACTGAAATGGAAGTTTCCTCTTAAAGTAAATTTTATATTAACCTTTGGTTTTTTCACACTTCTCATTATAATGCTTGCCTTATGGACAGGCCTTAAGATTTCAAAAAGGATAACAGAACCTGTTAAGGAATTGACAGAGGCAACCATGGAGGTTGCCTCTGGAAACCTTGATGTAAGAATAAAACATGGAGAAGGTAGAAATGATGAGATTTCCTATCTGATACGGAATTTTAATATTATGATAGAAGAACTGAGGGATAGTAAAAGAAGTCTTCATAATGCTTATATGGAGGCAGAAGCACAGAGGCTCAGGCTTTCCAGTATTCTCGAAAATATCAATACAGGTGTTTTATTTATTAATGACTCAAGTATTATAATCTCAATGAATAGCGCTGCAGAAAGGATACTTTCTATATCTCAGGGAGAGTATCTTGGAAAACATTACAGGGAGCTTATTGAATATATAGGGTCAGAAGAGCTTGAGGCTCTTATAAAAGGTATAAGGATAAAAGATCTGAAAGGCATAGAGAGAGAGATAAGGCTTACTCTTAAAGAGAGGCCCTTTATACTGAGGGTGTTTATAACAAGTCTGAGGCTTCCAGCCGAGGCTGAGAAACAACCTGTTGGTTTGATTGTAGTTTTTGATGATATTACAGACATAGTGAATGCCCAGAAGGCAATAGCATGGCAGGAGATTGCATCAAGGATTGCCCATGAGGTTAAGAATCCTCTTACGCCTATAAAACTCTCTACTGAAAGACTTATAAAGAAGTGGCAGAACAGGGATAGTGATTTTGAAGAGGTCTTTGAAAGCTCTACAAGGACTATAATAAAAGAGGTAGAAAGCCTGAGGAAACTTGTATCCGATTTCTCACAATTTGGAAGGTTGCCACAGATAAACAAAAGAAGCATTGATTTGAGAGAGGTTTTGAAAGATGTTTATGATCTTTATAGAGGTTTCAAGGATATAAAATTCCATCTTGAATATCCTGAAGAACCGGTAGAGGCAGAGGTTGACCCTGAACAGATAAAGAGGGTTGTTATAAATATAGTTGATAATGCAGTAGAGGCCTTAAAGGATATGAAGGATCGGAGCGATGTAGGAAACATATATATAAAACTTCATCGAGACCCTGAAAGGATTGTGATTTCTATCTCAGACGATGGGCCTGGAATCCCTGATGATATAAAGGATAAACTCTTTATGCCTCATTTCACCACAAAAAAGGGAGGCTCTGGCCTTGGTCTTGCTATTGCTCAGAGGATTGTTACAGAACATAGAGGACTTATCAAGGTGAAAGATAACTTTCCAAAAGGTTCAGTCTTTTTGATTGAGCTACCTCAGAGGAGTTAAGCAATGGCTTATTCAATTCTTGTAATAGACGATGAAGAGGGCATAAGGGAAAGCCTGAAAGGAATCCTCGAAGACGAGGGATACGAGATAACATTAGCAGAGAGTGCAGAAGAGGGCCTCAAGTTTTTTGATCAGCAATATCCAGACCTTGTACTTCTTGATATATGGCTTCCAGGTATGGACGGTATAGAGGCCCTCAGGATTATGAGGGATAGGAGACCAGAAATACCGGTGATCATGATATCAGGTCATGGAACAATAGAGCTTGCTGTAAAGGCCTCCAAACTCGGTGCCTATGATTTCCTTGAAAAGCCCTTATCACTTGAAAGGGTTTTAATTACAGTTAAAAGAGCCATTGAGATGTCAAGTCTTGAGGGGACATTAAGGACCCTGAGATTGGAAGTAGCTGAGAAATGGAAACTCGTTGGAGAAACCCTTCCTATGCAATATTTGAGAAAACAGATTGACCTTGTAGCTCCATCAAACAGTATAGTCCTGATAACAGGTGAGAGTGGCTCTGGAAAGGAGCTTGTTGCAAGACTTATTCATGAAGGAAGTCCGAGAAGACAACACCCTTTTATTGAGGTCAACTGTGCTGCCATACCTCATGAACTTATAGAGAGTGAGCTTTTTGGTCATGAAAAAGGTGCCTTTACAGGCGCAACAGAGAAGAAAAAAGGAAAATTTGAGCTGGCAGACAAGGGGACCCTGTTCCTTGATGAGGTTGGCGATATGTCCCTTCAGGCTCAGGCAAAGGTTCTGAGGGTTATAGAGACAAAGGAATTCCAGAGGGTAGGTGGAAATAAAAATATAAAGGTTGATGTGAGGATAATAGCTGCTACAAATAAGGACCTTCAGGAAGAGGTAAAAAAGGGAAACTTCAGGGAAGACCTCTATTTCAGGTTAAATGTAATTCCAATAAAGGTGCCGGCATTGCGGGAAAGAAAGGAAGATATACCTCTGCTTGCAAGACATTTTCTCGAATTAATAGCTGCTGAATATGGAAAACCTGTTAAAAGACTCTCTGAAGATGCCCTGAAGGTTTTAATGGACTATGACTGGCCAGGTAATGTAAGGGAATTAAAAAACCTTATTGAGAGGCTTGTAATTATGTGCCAGAAGGATCTGATTACTCAGTCTGAACTCCAGAGAGGTGCCTTCCTTGACTTTAATGAAAGGAGTAGTCTGGAGAATTACTTTGAAATATCAAGCCTTAAAGATGCCCGGGAGGCCTTTGAAAGGGATTTTATCCTGAGGAAGCTCAGGGAGCATAACTGGAACATCTCAAAGACAGCAGAGGCAATAGGCCTTGAAAGAACAGCCCTCTACAGAAAAATTAAACAGCTTGGTGTGGAGATATAATCTTTTTCAGGAGCTCAATACCCTTACAATCTCCTCTACAAGGTCTTCGATGGTTGCCCTTTCAGGCATTATGGCTACTGGAAGGCCATATTTTTCTACTGCCTTTTTTGTTACAGGGCCTATAACAGCAATCTTTATATTCTTTAAAAATTCAAGGGCCTCTTCTTCATTTCCGATAAGTTCAAGGAAGTTTTTAAAGCTTGCTCCGCTTGTAAATACTGCCAGAGTGATCTTCCCTTCTCTTAGAAATCTTTTTATCCTCTTTGCATGGGTCTCGGGTTTTTTAGACCTGTAGGCAACAGGGGTATCAATAATACCACCAAGGGCCCTTATCTCTTCAGGGAATACCTCCCTTGCATTCTCTGCCCTTGGAAGGAGTATTCTTACACCGCTTAAATTACCTTTATAAAGGTTTTTAAAGGCCTCTACAAGGCCTTCTGCCCTGAACTCCTCTGGTACAAGGTCAACCCTCAAACCATACCTCTTCAATTCCTCCTCTGTAGTGCGACCAATAGCACAAAGTTTCAGGCCTTTTAAGTCCCTGATGTCCCTTCCCTTCTCGATAAGGCGTTTCATGAAATAATTAACTCCGTTTACACTTGTAAATACGAGCCAGTTATAGGTCTCGATTTTATCAATTGAGTGGTCAAGGTCAGACCAGTCCTCTGGAGAGACAATCTCAATGGTGGGGAACTCTATGAGCTCAGCACCAAGGACCTCAAGTTTTTCAAACCTTGACACATCTGTTGTAAGGAGGATCCTCTGGCCAAAAAGGGGCTTTTTTTCGTACCACTTTAGGTTCTCTCTGAGTTTTACAACATCTCCTATAATAAATATTGCGGGTGGTTTTATGTCTTTTGCTTTCACAAGATTTGGCATCTCCTTAAGGGTTCCTGTAATTGTTGTCTGGTCTGGTCTCGTCCCCCATCTTATTAAGGCAGAAGGTGTATCAGGCGACTTTCCGTTCTGGATAAGTTTATCGGTAATTACTTCAAGATTTTTCACAGCCATTAAAAAGACAATGGTGCCATTCAGTTCCGCAAGGGCCTTCCAGTTTATACCGCTTGAGGGCTTTGTAACATCTTCGTTTCCTGTAATAACAGTAAAAGAGGAGGAGTATTTCCTGTGAGTAAGAGGTATTCCAGCATAGGCTGGCACTGCAATGGCTGAACTTATACCAGGGACTATCTCAAAAGGGATTCCCTCCTTTGCAAGAACCTCTGCTTCTTCGCCTCCCCTTCCAAAGACAAAGGGGTCTCCACCTTTGAGTCTTACAACTACCTTTCCCTCTTTTGCCCTGGCTACCATTATATTGTTTATCTCTTCCTGTGAGAGCTCATGATGACCCCCTCGTTTGCCAGCATAAATAAATTCAGCATCATGCTTTACATAGTTAATTATCTGGGCATTGATGTGGAAATCATAGATTACAACATCAGCTAATGAAAGGCATTTAAGACCTTTTAATGTAAGAAGGCCTGTGTCACCAGGTCCTGCACCAACTATATAAACCCTGCCAGGAGTCTTTTCAGCCATTATTGGATTCTTTGATCTCCATATACCTCTTTGAGGATTTCTGCACCACCTCTTTTGAGGATATCCTCAGCAAGTTCACTGCCAGCCCTTTCTGCATCTTCGATCTCACTACGGTTGCCTGCGAAAGTACCAATTGAGCTTTTGATATCCAATTCTATATGCCCTCTTATTATTCTTTCTCCAGAAATAGATCCCACAAGGCCATCCATTATTAATCTTCCATTTACGAGTCTTGCATAACCAGCAATGGGTACCTGACATCCACCCTCAAGCCTTTTCAGGAATGCCCTTTCAGCCCTTACAGCTATTACTGTTTCATGATGATTTAATGGAGCAACAAGATTGTTTATAAATTCATCATCAATCCTGCACTCTATGCCAATGGCACCCTGGGCTATGGCTGGAAGGCTTGTCTCTATGGGTATAAGCTCTGTTATCCTTTCCTCCCATCCAAGTCTTTTCACTCCAGCAGAGGCAAGTATCATGGCATCAATCTGGCCTTCATCAAGCTTTCTGAACCGAGTGTCAAGGTTTCCTCTTAACTGGATTATCCTTATATCAGGCCTTATGTTCAATATCTGGCATGCCCTTCTGAGACTGCTTGTTCCAATCCTTGCACCTTCTGGAAGGTCTTTTAGACTCTGATATTTAAAGATGATCTTTTTCCCATCTCTTTTTAGTATCTGGCTTATAAAGGCATCCCTCGGGTCTTCCCGTTTGCATATAGCAGCAAGATGAAGACCTTCAGGAAAAACTGTTGGGACATCCTTCATGCTGTGAACCGCAAGGTCAACCTCTTTATTAAGAAGGGCTTCCTCAATCTCTTTCACAAAAAGTCCTTTACCGCCAACCTTTGCAAGAGGAACATCGAGGATCTTGTCACCTGTTGTTTTGATCTTTCTTAGCTCTATCTTGAGTTCAGGGGCAATCCTGAGTAATTCTGACCTTACCCATTCGGACTGCCAGAGGGCAAGTTTTGAACCCCTTGTGCCAATAACTATTTTATCTCTTCCCATCTTATCTCCTATTCTTCTTCATCGTTCAGCGAGTATAATCTTTTTATAGTCGCAATCAATGTCTCCCTGTCTTCTGAATCTTCCTTTAAGGCTGCTGTTGGGGGATGGAGGAGTTTATTAACAATGGTGCTGGCAAGCTGAATTACAGCCTTTTTCTTTTTTTCATCAATATCTGGAAATTTATTAAAGAAATC
>DAISHO010000078.1:0-8030 GCA_036822495.1 Thermodesulfovibrionales bacterium | reverse complement strand
ATCCTGGTAGACCTTTCTTGCTGATTCTTCTGTTTTTGCTATAAAGATAAAGCCTGCTCTTAGCTGAGATAAGAAAAGGGCCTTCAATGACCCCTTGAGGTTATATATTGCCTTCAGATTTGAAGATAGGCTGAAGTCTGAAGACGGGAGGCTGAATAAAAGGGCTTTCATTGTTTCTGATATATTACCCTTTGAGCTCTTTTTACTGGCTAAGTTCAGCATAATATCACCATTATGTTTTATAATAACATGGAGATTATTTATGGAAGAAAATCTTAAAAACAACTACCTCTGTCCTCTCTGTGGAAGGGAGCTTACAGATGAGCAGAGGATTCATAATGGATGGCTCTGCAGATGTGGGGAATTTATTCCTGAAGGCACAGCTGTTAACTCCTTCACAGGCTCGAGTGACAGACTCACTGGAGAACACCACAAAAGGATAGGTGGAGGCAGAGCTTGAAAAAGGGATATTATGGACCTTTTGGAGGAAGATTTGTACCTGAAACCCTCATCCCAGCCCTTGAGGAACTCGAAAGGGCTTTCAGGAAATTAAAAAAAGATAGAGAATTTATAGAAAGATTTGAAGACCTCCTCAGGGATTATGTAGGCAGGCCCACCCCCCTTTATTTTGCCAGAAATCTCACAGAAAAACTCGGAGGTGCAAAGATATATCTAAAGAGGGAAGACCTCTGCCATACAGGAGCACATAAGATTAACAATGCCATTGGTCAGGCCCTTATAGCAAGGTTATCAGGAAAAGAAAGGATTATTGCAGAGACAGGTGCGGGACAGCATGGCGTTGCCACTGCTACTGGAGCAGCCCTCCTCGGTCTCAGGTGCACGATTTACATGGGATCAGAAGATATGAAGAGGCAGGCCCTGAATGTCTTCAGGATGAAACTCCTTGGAGCTGAGGTAAGGGAGGTCACTTCTGGTTCAAAAACCTTGAAGGATGCTATTAATGAAGCCCTGAGGGACTGGACAACGAATGTGAGGAACACCCATTATGTCCTTGGAACTGTCTTTGGCCCTCATCCCTATCCTGAACTTGTAAAGTATTTCCAGTCTGTAATAGGGAGGGAGGCGAAGAAGCAGATCCTTCAGGCTGAAGGAAGGCTTCCTGATTATCTTATTGCCTGTGTTGGTGGTGGAAGTAATGCCATTGGTCTCTTTAATGCCTTCCTGAAAGATAAAAATGTAAAACTTATTGGTGTTGAGGCTGGTGGAAAGGGCATAGAAACAGGCCTTCATGCAGCAAGGTTTGCAGGAGGTTCAATAGGAGTATTTCAGGGAGCAAAGAGTTATGTGCTTCAGAATCAAGATGGAAATATCCTCGACACCTATTCTGTATCAGCTGGTCTTGATTATGCCTCTGTTGGTCCAGAACATGCCTATCTCAAGGAAACAGGAAGGGTTCATTATACCTATTGTCTTGATAATGAAGCCCTTGATGCCTTTGAACTCCTCTCAGCCACAGAGGGGATTATCCCTGCCCTTGAATCAGCCCATGCAGTGGCAGAAGCAGTAAAGATTGCACAAGGACTTTCTAAGGACAAGATAATAATTGTCAATCTTTCTGGCAGGGGAGACAAGGATGTGGAACAGGTATCAAGGCTAAGGCCCAGATAAGTGGTGGCGAAGTAACAGTTGGGGTAAATGATGAAGATTTTAAAAAATAAAGAAGAGGTCAAGAGATTTATCCTGAAGCTTCAGATGAGGATTCTTGAACCTCCTGAAGATATCCTGAGAACTGTGAAGTCTATAATAGAAGATGTAAGAAAGAATGGTGACAGGGCACTCCTCAAATATACAAAGAGATTTGATGGGATAAGCCTTAAAACTCCTTTAATACCTGAAAAAAGGATAAAAGAATCAGCAAGAAATGTTGAAAAAGACCTCCTTAAGGCCCTGAGGATTGCAGGAGAGCGGATCAGGAGATTCCACGAGAGGCAAAAAGAAAGGTCCTGGTCTTATAAGGATAATGGTGCAGTCCTTGGTCAGATCATCAGACCTATTGAGAGGGTTGGTGTGTATGTTCCTGGTGGAAGGGCAGCCTATCCATCCACAGTCCTTATGAATGTTATTCCAGCTCAGGTAGCTGGAGTAAAGGAGATAGCCATTGTAACACCTACACCTCATGGTATAATGAATCCCTATGTCTCAGCAGCAATAGATATGCTTGGTGTAAGAGAAGTTTATTCCATAGGAGGTGCTCAGGCAATTGGAGCCCTTGCCTTCGGCACTGAGAGAATAAAGAAGGTTGACAAGATTGTAGGACCTGGAAATATCTATGTTGCCCTTGCAAAGAAGCTCGTCTTTGGTATTGTGGACATAGACATGATTGCTGGACCGAGCGAGGTCCTTGTTATAGCAGACAGATTTCAAAGGCCTGATTTTATAGCAGCAGACCTCCTGAGTCAGGCAGAACATGATGAGAATGCCTCTTCAGTGCTTATTACAGATTCAATTAAGCTTGCAAGAGAGGTTCAGGAGGAGATTAAAAGACAGTTAACCCTGTTAAAAAGAAAGGACATAGCCTTAAGGTCCATTAAAAGATTTGGTGCCCTTATAGTTACAAAAGACCTTGTTGAGGCAGCCTCTATTGCAAACATGATTGCACCAGAGCACCTTGAATTAATGATAGAGGAGCCGAGGTCTTTGCTACCCTACATAAAGCATGCAGGTGCCATATTTATGGGAAGATGGACTCCTGAGCCCCTCGGTGACTATGTGGCAGGTCCTAATCACACCCTTCCCACAGGCGGGACTGCCAGGTTCTCCTCTCCCCTTGGAGTGTATGATTTTATTAAAAGGTCAAGCCTCCTTGAATTTACAGAAAAGGGTTTCAGAAAGCTTGCCCCCCTTGTTGAGACTATTGCAGGTGTGGAGGGACTTGATGCCCATGCAAGGACAATAAAGGTCAGGACTGGAAATGCCTCTCCACCAGAGGAGTAGCCTTGAAAAAGGTCTCTGAGAAAAAGAAGACTTCCGCTGTTACTTTCGCCACCAATTCTTGCGACAGCAAAAAAGAGACTGGCTCTATTTGTTTTAATAAAGACTGTGTTTTAAGAAAAAAGGCAACCTGCAGGGGTTCAGAAGGATGTCCAGGATATAAAGGAAGGCCTTAGTATTTATTTGGCTTAATATCAGGTTTCTTTCTCTCAGGGCAGTAAAGCACAGGGCAGTCTTCACAATTTTCCCCTTCCTTTATCTCAAAACCCTTTGGAATCCATTCTCCACATTCGCAGTTCCAGCCCCCTTGAATTTTTCCTGAGTCTGGTAGCGGATTATTACAGAAGGGACATCTTGCCATAAAAAAATAATATCATTAAAAAAGCAAAATACTTTATGATCTCAATCATCCTTTTTTAAAAGGAGGGATTCACTCAACCTTAGATGGGGATATTTTATTATTGCCTCCACTACATCCCTTATAGGATAGTCGGCAAAGGTTCCATCAGGTCTCACAATCCTCATATAGTTCCTTTTCAGGAGATATATTCTCCTTGTCTTCCCCCTGCTGTTTTTTAGATTAATAATGAGGTATTCCTGTTCCTCTTCAAGGCCATAATCTCTGATAAGCTCCTTTATCTCATCCCTTATCTCTGAAAGGGGTCCCATGGGATATTATAAATCTTCTATTAAGCCCCTGTGTGGATTGGTGGTGTAATTAACAGGTGAGGTAAGGAGGTTTTGTTTAGTGATTTGAGGGAAGTGTGTGAAGAGGAAAGAACCCCTTCACCAATTCACCCATTCACCAAAAAACTTCTGGGAATAGGCTCACTATCTATTTAAGTTCCACTGGGAATCGGATAAACGCTTACCTTAAGTCTTTCTCTGTCCTTTCGCTCAAACTTCACAATCCCATCTATAAGGGCAAAAAGTGTATCATCTCCACCCTTTCCTACATTCAGACCAGGATGGAACTTTGTTCCTCTCTGTCTTATAATAATATTCCCTGCCTTCACAATCTGACCACCAAAGACCTTCACCCCGAGTCTTTTTGCCTGACTATCCCGACCATTTCTTGTGCTGCCAACGCCTTTTTTATGTGCCATGCCTTACCTCCTGCCAGTTACGCAAGGATTTCTTTGATTTTTAAATAAGTGTAAATCTGTCTGTGCCCACGCAATTTCTTATGATACTTTCTCGGCTTTTTCTTAAAGACAAGTATCTTTTTGTCCTTTTTTGTATCAATAACCTCTGCCTTTACAGAGGCCCCTTCTACATAGGGCTTCCCAATTATAATCTCTCCGTTATCTCTGGAAATAGCAAGGACTTTATCAATTACGATCTCCTGACCTTTTTCAAAAGGCAATTTTTGAACCTTAATCGTGCTCTGAGGAGCTACCCTAAACTGAGCACCTCCTGTCTCTATTATAGCGTACACAAAAACCTCCTTTATTTTAAGGAATATTGGATATTTTATATTAAAAAACATTGACTATAAAAATGTCAAGTTTTATACTTTTACATGAAGCATGTAATAACATTCATAAAAGAGGCTTGTGAGGGTTTTGATTTTTCTGGAAGAATACTTCACGATCCGGTGGAATTCCCCCATAGATATAAAGATAAAAGGGATATTGAGGTCTCAGCCTTCATCTCGTCCCTCTTTGCCTACGGGAGTGTAAGATTATTTAAACCTGTAATAGAGAGAATCCTGAGGGGTATGAATAGTAGTCCTTATGACTTTCTGATTGATTTTGTACCTCAAAAACATGCCCCTATTTTTAAGGGGATTTATTATAGATTCCAGAAGGATAAAGATATACTGGAACTTCTTAGGATTTTAAGCATTGTACTAAGAGAATTCGGCTCAATTGAAAGGGCCTTTATGAAATTTTATTCTCCTTCTGACCCTGATACAGGTAAGGCAATAGACGGATTTTCAAGATTTATCCTTAAACTATCCAGACATAATTTAAACAGTGGTTTGAGCCAGCTTTTTCCCCTTCCATCAAAAGGCAGTGCCTGTAAAAGGGCTAATCTTTTTTTAAGATGGATGGTAAGAAAGGATTGTGTAGATTTTGGCCTCTGGGAAGGGATTCCAAAAAACAAGCTTATTATTCCCCTTGATGTTCATATCTCAAGGATTGCTATCAGGTTTGGACTCACACAGAGAAAAACCCCTGACTGGAAGATGGCAAAGGATATAACAGAATTTCTGAAATGTCTTGATCCAGAAGATCCCCTGAAATATGATTTTGTCCTCTGCCATATAGGGATGATGGAAGGAAATCGAGCGCAAAATACTACTTCGACCTGATCCTCTTCTTTTCAATCTCAACATCAAGGGACTTCAGCAGCTCAATTTTATTTTTCAGCTCTCTGTTATCTTTATCAAGACGAGCAATGTCTCTGGAGAGATTGGCTATCTCCTTAAGTAGAGAATAGAATGTTAATAATATTTCTTCTCTTTCTGCATCCGAAGAACTCAGATATAACTCAAGTTCTTTCAGGGCATTCTGATAATCGGGTTTATCATTTTTATAGTGACATAAAAGTATAGAGAGTCTTAGATTTAAAGATGGGTCATTAGAAATCTTAAGAGCTTCCTTTATCTCCTTTATCTTTTCTTTTATTCTGTCAGATTCTATATTCCTATATTCATTGAAAACAGCCACAAAAACAGGCAATGGATGCTGTGCCTGTTCTGGCCCAGAGGGACGAACCATACATCCCAGCATAAAAACAAGGAGACCAGCTATTATTTTATGCATCCACATCCTTTTTTGGGAATCTGATCACATTATCTTCGTTAAGAGATTGTCTTGAATCCTTCCTTCTCTTGTCAACAACATATATACTTCCCTGTATTGATTTTGCATATTCCTTTAGCTCAGCAGCAATCTCACCAACCTGAACAGGGTCTATCAACTCTCTTTGCTGGTTTGTAACAACCGCTATGGAGATAGTCATAATCGGGAATTTCATCTCTTGACCCTGCCTCGTCTTGCCGATAATATAGCCCGCCTTCCTGTCTTCGGGATCATAGAAATTAACGATAGCCTTGTCAAACTCTCTTATTATCTCACTGCATATCCTTGGATATCTTTCAGGGACAGTTATAACAACAAAATCATCTCCTCCAATATGACCAACAAAGTCTTCTTCCCTACCACATCTTTTTACAACACTCTCTATTATATTCCCAAGAGTCCTTATCACCTCACTTCCTCTTGCATAGCCATAGCGGTCATTAAAGGCCTTGAAATTATCCATATCAATCAAGCAGAAGGCAAAGGGTGTCTTCGCATTTATCCTTTTTCTGAGGATATTTTCAATAGCCACACCACCTGGCAATCTTGTAAGCGGGCTTGCATCAAGATACATCTCTTCAAGTTTCTTTAGCTTTTTTGCCATCTCTGAAAAGGCCTTTGCAAGCTCTCCAAGCTCATCTCTGTTTTTAATATCTGGGATAGCCTCGAACCTCCCCTCTGATATCTCATCTGTTGCCCTCTTCAACTTATCAATAGAAGATGAGATGGTTCTTGTGATGAATACAGCAGAGGCAAGACCCAGGAGCAGTCCAATCATACATAGTACACCTGCAGTCCTGTAGGCCTTAAGGCTTATAACAGAGGCTTTAAATGTCTTTTCTCTCTGGGACAACCTTGCATCCTGATTTAATTTCGTTATCTGGTCTAAAAGCTCAGAATGGGTCTTCTTTATCAGAGAATCATATCTCTTTGCCTGAGGAGATAAAAGGTCCTTTGAATATTTGAAATATTTAAGAAACAATTCGATATATTCATCGTGGATAGCCAAAAGACTACTGGCTGATTTATCAAGCTGAACAATAGAGCTTATCAATCCATTAGCCTCATCCTTTACCTTCATGAATATTTCTAACATATCAGGGCTTCCAAGGATGGCATATCGCCTTGCGTAGAGTTCTTCTTTCACAATAGTCTCTGATAGCCTTTCCGTTAATTCTAATATCTTTATATCTCTGGTGAGCACACTATCCTGAATGGTATTCAACCTTTTAAGGCTTAAAAGCGTAAAAATGGAGGTTATTATGAGAAGCAGAGCCATTATCATGTAGCCGAGGAGTATCTTCCTTGAGATGGTAAGGCCGAGATAATAATCCTTCAACCTCGCAGTAACACCCTGATTTTGCCTGTTTTCAATAGGTTCCATTACTAAAAATAGATTATCATAAATTTATAATACTAGCAACAAAAATTTTTATTTCGTGCCCTTATGTTGCCCTTCAGAAGTTTTTTAGGCTATCATATAAAATGTTTCCCGATTTTGAAACCTTCAGGACCCTTGCAAAGGACTTTAATCTAATACCTGTTTATGATGAGGTCGTAGCTGACCTCGAGACACCCGTCAGTACCTTCATAAAACTAAAGACCTCTCCATCATTCCTTCTTGAAAGCGTTATAGGTGGAGAAAAGTGGGCAAGATATTCCTTTGCTGGAACAGACCCTGAGGCAATTATAACCTACCAGAACGGTAAAATCAGCCTGAGGGAAGGCTCTACAAAAAAAGTAGAGAAAACTGAAGACCCAATAGGTTATGTCAAGGATTTCCTCTCCAGGTTCAGGACTGCACCAGTTGAAGGTCTTCCGAGGTTTATTGGTGGACTTGTTGGTTATATTGGCTACGATATGGTAAGATTCTTCGAAAAAATAAATATATCTCCAAAACCTGGCCTGAAACTTCCTGAAATGTATCTGGTCTTTACAGATACTTTCTTGATATTTGATAACCTGAAACAGAAGATAAAGATAGTAAACTTAGCTCATATCACAGATCCTGAAAAGGATTATAAAAGAGCTGAGAAAAGGATAAAGGAGATCAAAAAAAGGCTTTCAAGAAGGTTGCCCCTTCCTATTTTAGATTCTCCTCACGATGAATTCCCTTCAGAGATAAAAGGCTTTAATTCAACCTTCCGTAAAGAGGACTTCCTTAAAGCAGTTCTTAAGGCAAAGGAATATGTCATGGCTGGTGATGTTGTTCAGGTTGTGCTGTCCCAGAGATTTGAGAAAAAGACTGAGATTAATCCATTCAGGATC
>DAISHO010000077.1:0-8249 GCA_036822495.1 Thermodesulfovibrionales bacterium | reverse complement strand
AGAAAATAAAAATAACTCCTTAAAAAATCTTCAGCCTTCAGCCTTACGAAACTTCAGCCTTAGGCCTATATAATTATATGGTAAATTCCAGGTTAAGGCAATACCGCTTGATCTCTTCTCCTATAAAATTCCTGTTCTTCGGCTCAATCTCAAAGACCTTCACATCCTGTCTATTTTTTACCTCTTCTATAAATCCTCCTCCCTTAAGGGCAATAGTAGCTATAAGGATAGTTCTCGAATCCAGCAAAGCCCTAAGGAGGTCTATAAATTTCTTTGATAGACATTCCATTTTGCCTATTTCGTCTATGACAATAAGGTTAGTTTTCTGGTTTAAAAGGTCGAGGGAATCGAGGAATCTCTCAAAACCTTTTATATCCCCATGGTATTTACCAACCCTGAAAGGACTTTCGATATCTACACTGGCAAGTAGTGCTCTCTGGCCTGTAAGAGCTACAAGCTCAAATCCTCTCCTTGCACCCTTTTCCCTTATCTCCTCTGTATAAAAACCATAGGGAGCCCTCTCTCTAAGTTCAGAAGAGAGTTTCTTTACGAGTGTTGTCTTTCCTGTACCTGGAAGGCCTGTAATGAGTAGGTTTTTAATCATTTTTAATTTTACACTCCCCATTGCCTCCTTTTGCAATTGGTGCTATCCTTATATCAGGATGTATAGAAGGCTCCTTGCAGCAGTGAATGAACACCTGGCCTCTGAGATCGCAGCAAGGTACTGCCTTGAGCTTGCAAGGGTAACAGGCGGAAAGGTCTATCTCGCATATATAGCTGAAAAAGGTATCTCTGGAAAAGACTTAGACCTTGCCCAGAAGGCAATAAGGAGGCTTTTTCTTCAGGCAAAAGAGATGAATATTTCTGTAGAAGCCATTTTCGAAACTGGTGAGCCTTTCAGGAGGATTAAAGAGATTAGAGAAGAAAAAGGTATAAATATTATCTTCGGAGCAACAAGGAAGGAGCAAAGGGATTCAAGATATGTCCTCGGCTCATTTGCAAAAAGACTCCTTTCCCTGAATTCATCAGTTGCCCTTGTGAGGATTGTCCATCTTGGCAGGCTTCATCCAAGGAGAATCCTCATACCCCTCAAGGACAGGATTGACCATATTGATGAGAGGGCCTATTTCTGCTCCATGATGAGCAGGGCATTCCAGAGTGAACTAAGGCTCCTCCATATTAAAAGACCTATCAGGAGACTCCTTCATGGCGAGATTCATCTTACCTCTGTAGAGATTGAAAGAGATCTGAGTAAGGATATCTTATCCTTTATGGAACAGATAAAAAGATATGGCCAGTTATCTGAAAAAAGGCTCTTTCATGGTTCTCCAGAAAAGGACATTACTATTGAAGCCCTTTCAGGAAGGACAGACCTTATTATCATGGGTTCATCTGCAAGGGGATTCATACAGAGAATCCTTGAAAGGAGTCCTGTTGAATATGTCCTTGAAAAGACACCCTGTAATCTGATTATCCATAAACCTTCAATATGAGGATAAACGCCCTTTCAGTAGAAAAGGTCCTGGATATACTTGTTACCTCTATTGATGGTCTTTCTGAGGAGGAGGCACAAAGGAGACTCCATGAATTCGGTCATAATGAGATTGAGAAGATTGAGAAAAGACCTCTTATATATAAATTCCTTGAGCAATTAACCCATTTCCTCGCAATTCTCCTCTGGATAGGTGCCCTCCTCTGCTTCCTTTCTGAATACCTTTTCCCCGGGGAAGGGATGGCAACCCTGGGTATTGCGATAATAGCAGTAATTCTTATTAATGGAATATTTACCTTTATTCAGGAATACAGGGCAGAAAAGGTCCTCAATGCTATGAAAAAACTCCTTCCCTTTAGGGCGAAGGTCTTCAGAGAAGGAAGATTAAGAGAGATAGATGCAAAGGAACTTGTGATAGGAGACCTTGTTGTTGTATCAGAAGGAGACAGGGTTCCTGCTGATATTAGACTTATAGAAGAGGAAGGACTTACAGTTAATAATGCAGCCCTTACAGGAGAGGCAGAGCCACTTTTAAGGACAGTAGAACCCTTTGATGGTGAGCTTATCCAGAGTCCTAATATCCTGTTTGCTGGCACTACAGTACTGTCAGGCAATGGTAAAGGTGTGGTCTTTGCAACTGGCATGAGAACAGAATTCGGAAAGATTGCCCATCTGGCAGGCACAGTAGAGTCAGGCCTGAGCCCTCTACAACTCGAGATAAAAAGGATTACAAGGATTGTTGGATTTATTGCAACACTTATGGGTCTTCTCTTTTTTACAACAGGTTATCTTATAGGAAGGAACTTTCTTGAAAATCTCCTCTTTGCCATCGGCATTATTGTGGCAAATGTCCCTGAAGGTCTTCTTCCAACAGTTACCCTCAGTCTTGCCATGGGAAGCCAGAGGATGGCAAGGAAAAAAGCCCTTATCAAAAAACTAACTGCTGTTGAGGCCCTCGGCTCTGTTGATATTATATGCACAGACAAAACAGGTACACTTACGGAGAACAGGATGGAGGTGAAAAGGGTTATTGACTGGAACGAGGGAATGGAAACACCTTTTCCGTCTCTCAGGGATATCGCCTCTTTGTGTAATGATGCGAGGCTCATTGAGAATGAATTTAAAGGAAATCCAACAGATGTGGCACTCTTTAAGTTTGCTGGTTCAGAACCAGAAGCAGAGCGGATAAAGGAATTTCCCTTCACACCTGAAAGGAAAAGGATGAGCACAGTAAACAGACTTAAAGAAAGGTTGTTTGTCCTTTCAAAGGGAGCACCTGAATCCATTCTTGATATCTCCCGCTATTGTCTTATAAGGGGTGAGGTACAGGAGATTACAGAGGAAATTAGAAGAAAGATCATGAAGGAATGGGAGTCCCTGATGGAGCAGGGATTGAGGGTTATTGCCTTTGCCTTCAGGGAGATAAAAGAGGGGATTCCAGAAAAGGAGGAAGAGACCGAAAAGGACCTTGTCTTTACAGGTCTTGCAGGCCTTGAAGACCCACCAAGGCCTGAGGTGCCAGAGGCAATAGAAAGGTGCAAAAGGGCTGGTATAAAGATAGTAATGATAACAGGTGATAGTCCAAAGACTGCCCTCGCAATAGCAAGACAGACCGGTCTTGCCCATGAAAAGGTAAGAATCATTGAGGATAAAGAATTCGTCAATCTCAAAGACAGTGAACTTAGAGAGATAATGAATAAAGAGGATGTAATATTTGCAAGAATGACACCAAGATACAAACTAAGGATAGTGAGTATCCTCAAAGAGAGTGGCCACAGGGTAGCTGTTACAGGTGATGGAGTGAATGATGCCCCTGCCCTTAAGAAGGCAGACATAGGTATAGCTATGGGAAGTGGAACTGATGTTGCAAAGGAATCAGCAGACATAGTGCTTCTTGATGATAACTTTGCAACCATTGTAAATGCCATTGAGGAAGGAAGGACAGTCTTTGAAAACATAAGGAATTTTATAACTTATATATTTTCTTCAAACATCCCCGAGATAGTCCCTTATATAGCTTATGTGATTTTCAGGATACCCCTTCCCCTTAATATAATGCAGATACTCGCAGTAGACCTCGGAACAGACCTCTTCCCTGCCCTTGCCCTCGGAGCTGAAAGACCATCACCAGAGATAATGAAAAGGCCCCCGAGAAGACCAGAAGAAAGACTCCTGAGCTGGCAGGTTCTCAGAAGGGCCTATTTCTTCCTTGGACCAATCGAGGCATTAGCAGGTCTTTATGGATATTTTTATGTCCTCAACTCTGGTGGATGGTTCTGGGGAGAGGTCCTCTCTTCAAAGAATCTCCTTTACCTTCAGGCAACAACAGCCTGTCTTGCAGGGATAATTGTCACCCAGATTGCAAATGTCTTTGTCTGCAGATCTGCCACTGAGCCTGCCCTCAGACTTGGATTATTCTCCAACAGGCTTATATTAATAGCTATCTGTCTTGAACTGCTCCTTGCCTTTGTCTTTATCTACACACCAATTGGTAACCTCTTTTTTGGAACCTCTCCATTATCCCTTGAGGTGTGGCTCAGACTTATGCCCTTTGCCTTGATGCTCTTTCTGATGGATGAGACAAGAAAAATCTGTATAAAGAGATAAACCTCAACTATTATTTCGATAATTAATGCAAATTTATTCTTTTATTATCTCTGCAGTGAATCTGTAGAGCTCTCCATCCTTCCAGGCATCCTCTGGAAGACCTGCCTTTAAAGAAACCTCCTTAAGAAAGGTCTTTTTATCCCAGCCAAATTCAACAGGAACCTGAGGAAGAAGAAGGCCGCTTTTGGAATCCTTTACAATAAAAAGGCCATGCCTTCCAATAACTATATCCTCTGGATCAGTTATCTTTTCCAGAGGTGAAAGTACTGTCACCTCTACAGATATACCTTCAAGCTCCTCTGGCCTCACAGGCGGAAATCTCGGGTCAGCTGTTGCAGCAGCTATGGCATTCCTCTGAACTGATTCATAAAGGGCCATAACAGGAAGGATATTTCCTATACATCCCCTTAGATTGCCATATCTATCCTTGATGGTAACAAAGGTGGCACCACTGGAAAGAAGCCTATTATCAGAAATATTAAATCTTGGTATTTTCTTTTCTTTAACATAGGAAAAGATAGTCTCCCTGGCAATCTTCAAAAGAAAGGACCTCTGCTCTTGATTTAGTTCTGTCTTATATAAACCAATGGCTGCATACCCAACAACCCTTCTGGTGTCACCTGTTATGTCTCCACTATTGGCATACTTATAAAGGATACCTTCTGTTGCTCCAAGATTCCTTGCAACAGCCATTGTGATAATCACAGGCCAGGCACCGCAGGCCTCCACCTCTCCCCTCGAAAGAAGACCCTGAAGCTCCTCAATGGCAAGCCTAAGGGTAGCATCAATAAACCTCATATCCATCTTCCTTGCCTCTTCATAGGTATGATAATGGGAAAGGTCAGAGCTCGTTACAATCAAAATGTCCTTGTGTTTTCTGAGCAATTCAGTGAGAACAGAAATGATATGCTCTAAAGACTTTTCTGTGGGTGAACCCACAAGGATGGGAACAACCCTGAATCCTTTAAGGGCCCTCTGAAGAAAGGGTAACTGGACTTCGAGAGAATGCTCCTTAAGGAAGGCCTCTTGAATAAAAGATACATCCATCTCCTCCTTTATCAGAAGCCCTGAGACCTTCTTATCAACCTCTACATCACCAAGGGGTGTCCTGAAGAAGCCCTCTTTGTAAACCGATATCCCCTTAAATGGGAAATAATGGGCTGGCCCAATGAGTATAACAGTCTTTATAGGTCTATCGTGAAAGTTCCGATAGGCATATCCAGCAACCGATCCTGAAAATTGATAACCTGCATGGGGAGAAATGAGGGCAATAAGTTCACCTTTTATATCCTGGTATTCTGCCCTTTTAATAAAATTATCAACCTCATTTTTAAGAACCTCAGGCTCAGAAGGATAAAAGGAACCTGCTACATTAGGGGCCTTTACCACTTCTTTGCAGGCAGAGAAGAAGAGAAATAAAAAGCTTAAGATAAAAACTACAACCTTCTCCACCATCTTGCCTCAACTAACAGGTTACCCTTTCTTTCAGATCGAAAGAGCTTTCTTAGATAACCGAGGATACTGCCAAATACAAAAAACCTCAAAAAGTTCCTTCTTGTCATATTTAGCTCCATATACCAGGGATAGAGGCCCTGCAGAATCGGCATCTACCCTTTATTATATTATTTTCTCTCACAAAATAGCCTTCCCTCTCTATAAGCCTCCTCTTACAGGATGGGCAATAGGTATGCTCAGCCTCTGTCCTGATATTTCCTATATAGACGAATCTCAAACCAGCATCAAGGGCAGTCTCCCTTGCCCTGAGAAGTGTTTCAAGGGGTGTGGGAGGAAGATTCTTTAACTTATAATTCGGAAAGAACCTCGAAAAATGTAATGGTATATCAGGACCGAGATTATCCCTTATCCAGACACACATCTCCCTCACCTTTTTCATATCATCATTCAATGTTGGGATAACAAGGTTTGTTATCTCAAGCCAAACACCCTCTTCCTTCAATACATTCAATGTATTAAGCACAGGTCTGAGCCTTCCACCGCATATCCTCGCATAAAAGTCCTCTGTAAAGGCCTTGAGGTCTACATCAGCAGCATCCATGTATTTAACAAGCTCCCTCAGAGGTCTTTCATTTATATATCCACAGGTATGCATGGTATTCCTTATGCCTGCCTTTTTTGCAATCACAGCTGTATCATACATGTATTCATAAAACACTGTTGGCTCTGTATAGGTATAGGTTATCACCCTGCAACCATAAAATATAGCTCCCCTTACGACATCTGCTGGAGGAAGATCCTGATAATCTACCTCTTCAGGCCTTGCCTGAGATATCTGCCAGTTCTGACAGAACTTGCATCCAAGGACACAACCAGCCGTTGCAATAGAAAAGGCCCTTGAACCTGGCAGGAAGTGGAAGAATGGTTTTTTCTCAATTGGATCAATGGCAACAGCACAGGGTTTACCATAGACAAGGCTGTAAAGGACACCACCTTTGTTGATCCTTACCTTACAGCCACCCACCTCGTATTCACCGAGGACGCACTCTGTTGGGCAGAGCTCACACCTGACCTTCATTAATTGATATTTTACCTCATCTCACACCTGTCCAAAATAAAGTTTTAATGGGCATAAGGCAGTAGTGACCTCATCTATCCTCTCTCCAGTACACTGCCCTGTGAAGACTAAGACCTTTTTTCGATATAACCCTTTCATAATAATAACGCCTTTGAATATAAAAACCAAGTTCACTCGAAAATCTATTTTCGAAAAGATTATTTACTATTATTGCCAGGACTATTACTGCAGAAAGAAGTAAAAGTATATAAAATCTTTTTCCATCAGACATTGAGGTCTCACCTCTTAAGACATCTATTACATCTCAGACATTCTGACTGTGTTGGTTTAATCGGATTATTGACCGGACAGTCCTTTGAACCAGCATAACCTTTTGCATCAGGTGCCAAAATGCCTGTGAAGGCACCAGCAGGACAAAGGTATCTACACCAGAATCTCCTGACCCTGATATTTGCAATAAGCATGAGGCTCACCAGCACCCACTGGAGAATATTGCCATGGAAAGAAAAAAGTGTAAGATAGGCTTCGTACATGCCAAACTCAGACCTGCCTGTAAGCAATACAGGAATCATAACAAGAAACAGAAATATGTATTTAAGCTTTCTCGCTTTCATATCTGTACTCTCTTTGATGGACCATTTTCTCAATGGAATCCTGCCAATAAATTCTGATAAGGCACCAAAGGGGCACAACCATCCGCAATAGAAACGACCTACAACCAAGATGGACAAGATTATCGTGCCTGTAAGTAGATAAAAAAGTAGGGATGATGACTGTCTCAAAAGAAGAAGATTAAAGACATGGAGAATTGAAAAAGGGCTTGATAGGTAAAGACCGATTATAAGGATACTGAGGACAAGAGAGATATCCCTCAATCTTAAAAAACTCCCTTTAAGCCTTGTAAGATAATAAAAGACAATAGCAGAGGTAAAAAGGATGATATAGGCGAGAAGATTTACCATCGAACCTACCTTCTTTTTTTCCTCCTGAAACTCCATATGGAAAAGTTTGGAGGCCATCAATCTGGAGGACTCCCTTATTGTCCTTGTAAGGGCCTCCACACTTACAGTTGCCCTGCTGATGGCATCAATATCCCTATCAATCTCAAAGGGCTCTCTTACAGACTTTCCAATAAACTGTGAAAGATACTCCCTGGTCTCCATATAATGGACATAGTTCCTTGTCTCTCTGTGTTCAATGATCTTGATGCCCCTGATTATTCCATCCCTATCGATAACAATAAGGAGCTTTATTGGTCCAGCATATCCCTTAATATCAGGTCTTATATCATAGCTATTAAAGGCAATTATATTACTATCGGATGGGAAATAAGGAGGCACTCCTTGCTTATCATAAAAAACAATTCCTGGTGCTATCTCCTTAAGATAGATTTTCTCATCAATCCTCTCTGAGGCACTATTAATAATAGAGCCTGCAATGAGGGAAAGAAATAGCAGGATAAAAAAGATTATTCTAATTTTTTTCATGAAATAATAATAAAACAAAAGAGAAGATCTTTACTAATCCAAGAATAATAAGGGAGTTGCTCATACCTACATGAGGTATCATATAAAGTGTTGTTACAAGGGCACCACCGAATGAACCCGCAAGGTCTAT
>DAISHO010000076.1:0-8365 GCA_036822495.1 Thermodesulfovibrionales bacterium | reverse complement strand
GCAACCTCCTTTATTACAGGAGAACTGCAGGAGACCCTTGAGCAGAGGGCAAGGCATTACACAGGTATTGACAGGGTTCAGATAAGTCCTTATGTCTCGAAAACAGGTGAGGTTGGTCCAAGGATAACTGTTGGGAAGAAACTCGGCGAAAGGGTCTCGATTCTTTACTCCAGTGCTGTTGGTTCAAAGGAGTCTGATGTTATAAAGGTTGAATATGAATTGAGCAGGTCTGTATTCCTTGTGGGTGAGAAGGATGAAAGAGGAAGTATTGGAGGTGATATAAGATTCCGATTCCAGTTCAGATAGTTGGCCTTTTTTTATCCTTTTTTCTTGCCTTAACAGATTCTATTTCTTTTGCTGCTACTTCTGTGATGGCGAAAGTAACAGTTCCTCAATCTGATGGCGTAAGTAATAGTGTGGAGATTGAGGGCCTCTATTCAATGGACAGGGATTACTTTCTTGAGCTCCTCGGTATAGAAGATGGCAGAGCTCCAGAACCAGACCATCTCAAACAGGGAATAAAAAGGTTATTCCTCACAGGTCTCTTTGATGACATTAGTATTTATGAAGGGAATGGGGTCTTGAGGATTAAGGTTAAGGAAAGGGAGATCATCGAGAGGATAAAGGTAAGAGGGAATTTCTATCTCAAGGAAGAGGAGATAATCAATGCCTTTTTATTAAAGGAGTCAGAACCAATGAGGTACGACCTCCTTGAGGAGGCAAGAAAAGAACTTCTGGATATCCTTTCAAAAAAAGGATTCCCTGAAGCAGGCCTTGAATTCAAAATAAAAAAAAGGAGGTCAAGGGTTACGATAATTATAGACTTAAAGGAGGGAAGGCCTGTACTTATAAAAAAGATAGAAGGACCTTTGGAACTCATTCCATTCATTAGATTATCCGTTGATGAACCCTTTGACCTTTTCCTCCTTGAAGGAGATATATCCTTTATCAGGAATTCCCTGAAAGAGGCTGGTTATATCAATCCTGATGTAAGGGCTTCCTTTCAGGAAGGGATACTAAAATTTAATGTGACACCAGGCATAAAGCTGGAAATCCAGTTTAAGGGTAACTCTGTCCTTTCTGATAAAGAACTTTTGAGATTAATGCCCTTTGAGGAATCAGAGACCTTTTCAGATGAGCTTGTTGAAGAGGCAAGGTCAAGGATTATCTATGCCTACAGAAAGATTGGATTTCCTTTTGCAGAAACAAAAGTTGAGTGGTCAACGGAGGTCTCAAGTCGGGAGTCAGAGCTTGGAAATCAGAGCTCAGATGCTGAGGAGAAATTTCCCCCAGACTCCGATGTCCGACATCTGACATCTGACATCCGTAGAGTGAGACTTATTTTTTATATAGTTGAAGGTTCAAGATACAGGATTAAAGGAATTCATTTTTCTGGCAATTCCATATCAGATCAAAAACTCCTCGAGATAGGAGGTATTAAAGAGGGCAATTATTATATCCCGGAAGAACTTACCACAGCTATTGAGCGAATCAAAGGACTTTATCAATCCCTTGGATATAAAGATGTCTCTGTAGAAGAGCCTGTTTTAGATTTTAATCAGGAACAAAAAACAGTATCGGTGGCAATAGAGATCAAAGAAGGAGTTAGGTTTACAATAGACAGAATAAAGATTAGTGGAAACAGCTCTTTTGAAGATGGGGAATTAATTAATGTGGCGGGTCTCAAAGAGGGGATGCCCTTTAATGAGAGGGATGTAAATGATGCAAGACTGAGGTTGCTGGAATTTTATTCTTCTAAAGGATACAGGGATGTGGAATGCGAATCAGTTATAGAGATCCAGAATAGTTCTGTCACAGTTCATTTTAATATTGTGGAGGCGGGCAGATACCATTTTGGCCGTACCATTATTAAAGGAAATCTCGGTACATCCTATAGAGTGATAAAAAGGGAGCTTTCCTATAAATATGGTGAGCCCTTCAGACAGACAGATTTACTGGAGACTTCAAGGAGGCTCTACCGACTCGGTCTTTTCAGTGAGATAGAGATAGAACCAGTAAAGGTGGATTCAACTCAGGATGTTATTATCAAGGTAAAAGAGGCACCTGCTGGTGCCCTTGAATTTGGCATTGGTTATGGAGAATACGAGAGATACAGGGGATTCATCGATTTAAGTTACAGAAACCTCTTTGGGATGAATCGGCAGGTCTCTGTAAGGACAGAATTCAGCTCTCTTGAGAAGAGGCTTATTTTTAATTATTATGACCCAAGGCTCTTCGACTCTGAAACTTCTTTGAGAATCACCCCATTTTATGAAGAACGGAAAGAAAAAAATATAGATACAGGAGAGATACTCTACCAGCTAAGGAGATATTCTGAAAGGACAGGTATAGAGATGCCCTTGAGGAGATATCTAAAACTTGAATTAGCTCATGAGTTTTCTTTAGTAAAGACCTATAATCTAAAGCCAGAGGTGATCCTTCCCAGAGAAGATACAGGTACCCTTGCCATAAGCAGTTTTATCCCTGGACTTATATATGATTCAAGAGACAACCCCTTTGATCCAAGAAAGGGTTTCCTTGCAGGTGGGAGGTTTAAGATAGCATCAAATCTCCTCGGTTCAGAGATTGAATTTCTTAAAATCACAGGAGATGCCAGTACTTATCTCAGCCTTTCCAAGAGGTTTGTCATTGCAATTGGTCTTAAGGGAGGTATTGCCTGGCCCTACGGAAAAAGCTCAGAGATACCTGTGGTAGAAAGATTCTTCCTTGGCGGAAGGTCTTCAGTGAGAGGTTTTTCTCAGGACAGCCTCGGTCCTAAGGTAGATGACACACCGGTTGGTGGTGATTCCTTCATCCAGACCAATGTGGAATTAAGAATATATCCCCTCAGAAACTTTTCCTTTGTAACCTTCCTTGATGGTGGAAATGTGTGGCTTAAAGACCAGGATATATCTCTGGGTGATCTGAGATATTCAGCAGGTATTGGTATCAGATATAATACTCCAGCAGGTCCTGTAAGGCTTGATTATGGTCAGAAGATTGATAGACTCCCAGGGGAATCAAGAGGTGAAGTCCATTTCAGCATTGGTCATGCTTTCTGAAAAGCAGGGCAACAGAGGAGGAGATCAGCAGACCAGTAGAGCAGAAGTTTTTAAGAGAAGAAATATTAATTCTTTAATTTCCTGCTGCTCTGCTGCTCTACTGCTCTACTGTGCTATCTTCAGTCTTCAGTCCCAATCTATGGCCTATGCCTCAGAGAGGCTCATTGAGGCAACGGTTGCTGTTGTTGAGGATGAGGTGATTACCCTCACTGAATTTAATGAAAAATACGAGGCTATGAAGAAGGGGTTTCCTGGCATTAAGAAAGAAGAGGTTCTTGATGCCATGATAAACAGATTGCTTCTTCTTAGAGAGGCAAGGTTTTCAAGATTATCTGAGACAAGGGTCCTTGTCTCTGTATCTGATGAGGATAGGATAATTGATGAATACATTGACATAAAGATAAGGTCTTCTGTAAGAGTCACAGAGGATGAGGTAAGGCAGTATTATGAACAACATAAAGATGATTTTAAAGGTGCTGTCTTTCAGGATGTTGCTGAAAGTATAGAGGAGCTCCTGATTGAGAAAAAGACAAATGAATTCCTTCAACAGCACTTAGAGGAACTCAGAAAGAGGGCATATATTGTTATAAACAGGCCATAGGCTACAGGCGACAGGAAATAGGCTACAGGCTATAGGCGATAGGAAATAAAAAAATCCTAATGCCTGAAGCCTAAAGCCTGTCGCCTAATATCCTAAAGCCTGTTGCCTTCGGCCTATTTTATATAGGCCTCTGTTACATATCGACGCATCATCCTGTGGCTGTTAAAGTAATAGGCTATCTTACCAATAGAATTTTCCATGATCTTTATCCAGATTGGTCTGTTTTCATAATACATGGGGATAATGACATTTTCGAGCTTATTGTAAAGGTCTTCAGCATCCCTTCTGTCTGCATCGGGCTCAGGATGGTTTGAACCCGGCATCGGTCCTATGGACCATCCTGTGTATCCTTCTATATGACCTTCTATCCACCATCCATCAAGAACAGAAAAGTTAATCACACCATTGTGGGCTGCCTTCATCCCGCTTGTGCCAGAAGCCTCAAGGGGCCTCAGTGGTGTATTGAGCCATACATCAACACCTGAGACAATCTTCAGGGCAATATCCATATTGTAATTCTCAAGAAAGACAATCTTTATATGGTCTTTAAGCAATTCCTTTATCTCAAATATCCTCTCAATGAGCTTCTTGCCTGGCTCATCCTTTGGATGGGCCTTTCCTGCCATTACTATCTGAAGTCTTCCCGAGCCTATCCGTTTGAGCCTTTCAATATCATAGAAGAGGAGGTAGGGCCTCTTGTATGCTGTTGCCCTTCTTGCAAATCCTATGGTGAGGATCTCAGGACTGAATTCCTCTCCAGTCGTCTCTTTTATGTAGTCCAGTAATATCCTTTTTGCCTCCATGTGAGCCTGCCATAATTCATCGCCCGGGATTCTGCCAGCCCTTACAAGCAGTTCTGGTTCATTTGCCCAGCCTGGAAGATATTTATCAAGGATTCGTTTTATAGGTTCAGATGTCCATGTATAGGAATGGACTCCATTTGTAATGGCATGTATTTCATAGCCAGGGAAGAGCTGTTTTGAGACCTCTCCATGCTTCTTTGCAACTCCATTTATGTATCTGCTCAGATTGAAACCGAGCCTTGTCATATTGAGTAGGTCCTCTCCACCAAACCTTTGAAGGATATGGAGTGGTATTACTGGTTCAAGGATTTGTCTAACCATATCATAGGGAAATTTATCATGACCTGCCTCTACCGGTGTATGGGTTGTAAATATGCAGAGGGATTTTACCTTCTCGTCATTCCAGACAAGCCTCTCATCCCATACCTCTTCTATATCCTTTTTGAATTTTCTGAGGAGTTCTACAGTTAGGAGCGAGGAATGGCCTTCATTCATATGGTATTTTTTTATCTCAAATCCCATCTCATCAAGAGCTCTTACCCCGCCTATACCAAGGACTACCTCCTGTTTAAGCCTATAGGCAAGGTCACCTCCATAAAGATAGTGGGTTATTTCTCTGTCCTCTGGTTTATTCTCTTCAAGATCAGTGTCAAGGAAGAATACCGGGACCTTACCACCTGTAATGCTCTCCACCACATACACCCATGGCCTTATCCTTACCTCCCTCCCCTCAATCCATACAGAGGCTCTGTAAGGCAATTCAGTAAGGATTGCTGAAGGCTCCCATCCACAGGGCTCTTCAATCTGCCTTCCTTTTTCATCAAGCCTCTGTTTGAAATAACCTTTTCTGCTTATAAGCGTCACAGCAACAAGGGGAAGGCTGAGGTCAGCAGCAGATTTTATAGTGTCTCCGGCAAGAATCCCAAGCCCCCCGCTGTAGGTAGGAATATCATTCCTCAAGCCTATCTCCATGGAGAAATAGGCGATCTTTGGTTCCTTTATAAAGGTTTCCAGTTTAAAGGCCATTTAATATGATACAATAAATTATGGCAAAGGTGCATAAGAGGGTGGTCAGGATTGGCTGTAGCGGTTTTCATTACGAGCACTGGAAAGGGCCCTTTTATCCAAAAGATCTTGAAGAAAGATTTTTTCTCGATTATTACTCAAAGATGTTTTCCACTGTTGAGCTTAATGTCACATTCTACAGGTTACCGGATCGGGAGGCCTTCGTGAAGTGGTATTGCGATACCCCGAAGGATTTTATCTTCAGCCTTAAAGGAAGCAGGTTTATTACCCATGTAAAGAAACTAAAATCAATTGAAGAACCTCTCGATGCATTCTTTTCAAGGGTAAATCTTCTTAAGGAGAAACTTGGGCCTATACTGTGGCAATTCCCTCCAAACCTTTCTTACAATAAGGAAAGGTTGCGTTCTTTTCTTGAGGGATTACGGCGATACAATGCAAAAAATGTCTTTGAGTTCAGACACAATTCGTGGATAAAAAAAGAGGTCTTCCAAACCCTTGAAAAAGAGGGTTATGCAATCTGCATGGCTGACTGGCCGGATTTTTTGAAAGAATTACCTCCTACAGCAGATTTTGTTTATATAAGAAGACACGGTCATGGCACCTATGCAGAGTGTTATTCTCATGATGAACTTAAGGCTGATGCAAGGCTAATAAATGGTTTTCTTAAACAGAAAAAAGATGTTTATATCTATTTCAATAATGATGCTAATGGTTACGCTCCAAAAAATGCCATTGAGCTCATGGGGCTTTTAAAGATAAAGAGGCCACCTGTAAAAAAGACGATCTGTAAACCAGAGCGGTGAGCTTTCTTGAAGAATCAGGAGATAGCAAAGATATTTAATGAGATAGCTGATCTTCTTGAACTGAAGGGAGAGAATCCCTTCAGGATTCGGGCTTACAGAAGGGCAGCAATGCAGATTGAAGGCCTTCCAAAGGATGTCTCTCAGATCCAAGAAGAAGAACTGATAAAACTCCCTGGTATCGGTAAAGACCTTGCTGGAAAGATAAAGGAATACCTGAGCCAGGGTAAGATCGAGCTTCATGAAGAATTAAGAAAGGAGTTTCCAGAGACCTTTCTCACACTCCTTCAGGTTCCTGGCCTTGGCCCGAAGACAGCAAAACTTGTTTATGAGAGTTTAAAGATAAAGGACATTAATCAACTTGAAGAGGCTGCAAGGACAGGAAGATTAAGAACATTACCAGGCATAAGGGAAAAGACAGAGGAGAATATCCTTAAGGGTATAGAGTTTTTAAAAAGGGGGACAGAGAGGAGACCCATTGGAAGGGTTTTACCTCTTGCCCTTGATATTGTAGAGCATATTAAGAAAAAGGCACCTGTAAATGAGATTGCCATAGCAGGAAGTTTGAGGAGATGGAAGGATACCATAAAAGATATTGATATACTTGTGACATCCTCAAAACCTGATGAGGTGATGAAGGCCTTTGTGCATCTTCCCCATGTAAAAGATATCCTTGCAAAAGGGCAGACAAAATCATCTGTAATAATTACAGAAGGTATCCAGGTTGACCTCAGGGTCGTTGAGGAGGATTCCTTTGGAGCTGCCCTTCAGTATTTTACAGGCAGTAAGGCCCATAATATAAAATTGAGGGAGATGGCATCAAAGATGGGTTTGAAAATAAATGAGTATGGCGTGTTCCGGGAGTCAGACAACAAAAGACTCGGTGGAAGGACAGAGGAGGAGGTCTATAAGATCCTTGGCCTTCCCTGGATTCCGCCAGAATTAAGAGAGGACACAGGTGAGATAGAGGCAGCCCTTGAAGGAAGGTTACCCGATATTATATCCATAGGGGATATTAAAGGAGACCTCCATGTTCATACAAAGTGGTCCGATGGAAGCCATGACCTTGAGACCCTTATTGAATCAGCAAAGAAAAGGAATTATGAATATATAGCAATTACAGACCACTCAAAGGGTCTCGGTGTAGCAAGGGGACTTGATGAGGAGAGGCTCCTTGAGCAGATAAGATTGATTGATCAGATCAATAATAAACTTGATAGATTCAGGCTCCTGAAAGGTGTGGAGATAGATATAAGGAGTGATGGAAGACTCGACCTTTCAGACGACATTCTTAAGAGGCTTGATATTGTTGTTGCATCAATCCATTCAGGATTCAAGCAGTCAAAGGAACAGCTCACAAAGAGAATCCTCTCTGCCATAAGGAATCCCTATGTAAGTGTTATCGCCCATCCAACGGGAAGGCTTATCGGTGAAAGGGATGCCTATGAACTTGACATAGAGGCAATATTCAGAGAGGCAAAGAGATATGGTGTTGCCTTTGAGATAAATGCCTATCCTCTCAGGCTCGACCTTAATGAACATCATGCAAAGCTTGCAAAGGAATACGGGATACCAATAGTAATCAGCACCGATACCCATTTAACCCAGCACTTTGATTACATGACCTATGGTGTGTCCATTGCAAGGAGGGCCTGGCTTGAAAAGGCTGATGTCTTAAATTGCCTTCCTTACAATGAGCTTATTAAGAGGCTCAGGAGATGAGAAGGAATGAACTTTTAGATTTAGTTAAGTCAAAACCTTATCTATTCTGGGATGTAAAGGACCTGGAATCTCTTTCTGACAATCTCATAGTAGAGGCGATACTGAGTAGAGGAGACTTTGATGATTTTTTAAAGCTAATCGAGATAATGGGCCTGCAGAATGTGGCAGAGATCTTTTATAAACAGATATCAAAGAGGAGAAAGAATTACAGTAAAAAAACAGAGAACTATTTTAGACTTTTTTTTGAAAGATATTTAGATGCATAGCTGTCCAAAATAAATTAAAAATGGTATTTTAAAGGGGCATAAGGCCTCAAATAGGCTTTAGGCTATAGGCTTTAGGCGTTAGGCT
>DAISHO010000075.1:0-8444 GCA_036822495.1 Thermodesulfovibrionales bacterium | reverse complement strand
TTGGTGACCAGATTGAGCAAATTAGATTCTTTGATATGGAAACCCAGAGGACCCTTCCTCACAGCGAGATTAACGAAATTATCGTTCTTCCAGCAAGACCTCCAGAGCCTGAAGAGGCCATAACATTTCAGGAATTGTTACTTTCGCCACCAAAACCCATGAGTTCATTGTTAAGAAAAAAGGTCTTCTTTGAGCCTGCAGAGAATGTATCCCTTCAACTGTTACTTTCGCTACCAAAAGGGACAATCCTTTCAGACCTTCCATTTATAACAGAACCTTTACATGCTGGTGAAGTAACAGCTCAAGTGGTAGATGCTCAGGCCCTGAGTCTTTCAGGGCTCGGTATCCTTTATAATGAAAGAAAGGGTATCGAAGAGCTATCTTCAGCCCTCAAAAACCTTTCCAGAGAAAATAATATCCTCATTGCCCTCAGGACATCTGCGCAGGCAAAGAGATTAAAGGATATCCTGTTTGACCATGGTCTTATAGCGCCTATTATTCAATTAGAAGAGGCTATGGACTATGAAGGTCCTCTTGCCATTATACCTGAGTCTCCCTCTTCTGGCTTTTATATAAAGGGATTCCTCCTTATTACGGACTATGAACTCTTTGGCCCCGGACTTACCACAAGGCCTGCTCCCCATTACAGGTTATCAAGGATATTCAATGAGATAGAAGACCTTGAGGAAGGTGACTATGTTGTCCATAAAGTTCACGGAATAGGTATTTATAAAGGACTTCAGAGATTAAAGATTGAGGATATTGAAGAGGATGTCCTTGTCATAGAGTACAGAGATGGTGCAAGGCTCTATTTGCCTCTCAGAAATATCTCCCTGATTCACAAGTTCAGGGCACAGGAGGGTGTTGTACCTCAAATAGATAGCCTTGGAGGAAGGACATGGAAAAGGACAAAGAACAAGGTAAGGGCAAAGATAAAGGAGATGGCCCAGAGGCTCCTGAGGCTTTATGCTGAAAGAGAGGTTTCTGGTGGATATGCCTTCAGTCCTGATACAGAATTGCACAGGGAGTTTGCGAGCTTCTTTGAATATGATGAGACACCTGACCAGCTCAGGGCAATAGAAGAAACCATGGCTGATATGGAATCTCCAAGACCTATGGAGAGGCTCATTGTGGGAGATGTGGGATACGGAAAGACAGAGGTTGCCATGAGGGCTGCTTTCAAGGCAGTATTCGATGGAAAGCAGGTAGCAGTGCTTGTGCCAACAACCCTCCTTGCTGAACAGCACCTCAGGGTCTTCAGGCAGAGGTTTTCTGCCTTTCCTGTGAAGATCGATTACATATCAAGACTCAAAAACAAAAAGGAGCGGCAATTAACTATAGAAGCCCTTCAAAAGGGTGAGATCGATATAATTATAGGAACGCAGGCATTGCTTTCAGAAAAGGTAAAGTTCTTCGACCTTGGCCTTCTCATAATTGATGAAGAACACAGGTTTGGTGTAAGACACAAGGAGAAATTAAAGGAATTAAAAAAGGGTGTTGATGTCCTGATGCTAAGTGCAACTCCTATTCCAAGGACCCTTCAGATGGCCCTTTCAGGCCTCAGAAACATGAGCATAATAGAGACACCACCTCAGGAAAGACAGGCAATAAAGACAGTGATAGCTCCCTTTGACAGAGAGATCATAAAGAGGGCAATGGAGCAGGAACTCGAAAGAGATGGTCAGGTCTATTTTGTCCATAACAGGATAAAGGATATTGAAGATATAAAGGCCTTTATAGAAAGACTTGTACCTCAGGCAAGGGTTGCTGTTGCCCACGGACAAATGGATGAAAGACTCACAGAGGACATTATGTTAAGATTTTTAAACAAAGAGATAGATGTCCTTGTCTGCACAAACATAATAGGCTCAGGCATAGACATCCCATCAGTAAATACTATTATTATTAACAGGGCCCATGAGATGGGTCTTGCAGACCTGTATCAACTCAGGGGCAGGGTTGGAAGGAGCAATATCAAGGCCTATTGCTATCTTTTGACACCTCCTGATGAGGTAATTTCAGAGAATGCAAAAAAGAGGCTTTCAGCCATTGCTGACCTCAGTTATCTTGGTGCCGGCATAAGGCTTGCCATGACAGACCTTGAGATAAGAGGAGCTGGAAACCTCCTTGGACCTGAGCAGTCAGGCCACATTAATGCTGTTGGTTTTGAACTCTACATGGAGCTCCTTGAAAAGGCTATAAGGGAACTCAGAGGAGAAAAAATAGAAGAGGAGATAGAGCCTGTTATAAATATACCCTTTCCAGTCCGTATACCTGAGGACTATGTGGACGAGATCCACATAAGGCTTAACCTCTACAGGAGACTCTCCATGATAGGCTCTGAAGAGGAGCTTTCAGAATTCTCAAAAGAGATGGAAGAGAGATTTGGTCCGTTACCAAAGGAGGTTCAGAATCTTCTAAATGTTGTCAGACTTAAGAACCTTTGTAAAAAAATCGAAATCAAAAGGTTTGTCTTAAGGCAGGAAAAGATTGAGCTCTATTCTCAAGAGGAATTTCAGAGAGAGTTTGTTGAAACTCTTCTTTTTACTTTGAAAGATATAAAAGGCATGCGCTTAAGCTCTGTGGGAAGTACAAGGATTATTATTTCCTTTAAGGATACCAGTACATATATTGAAACTGCCTTAGAACTTTTAAAAAAGTTTCTTGCAATAAAATCAACATTATCAGTGGAGAAGTAACAGAAATGGGATACCTTCTAACCCATAGAGAATTTAATATCTTAAGAAATAAGATCGCAGAAGAGACAGGTCTCAGCCTTAAAGATGATAAAAGGGAACTTCTTGAAGAGGCTATCCTCGAGAGGCTTAAGGTCCTTTATCCTTCTTTCAGCCAGGGCAGTGAAGAATCTGCCAATTTGATAGAAGAATCCTTAAGAAGATTTGTAGCTTTTGTTATTGAAGGAGGGAGTTCAGAACTAAACATCCTTGCATCCCACCTATCAAACAAAGAGACCTATTTCTTCAGGGAGATGCCCCATCTGGAGGTTTCCGTAGAACTCCTTAGGGATATGCTCAAAGGCAGGGATAAACTAAAGGTTCTTTGCCTTGGCTGTTCCACAGGCGAAGAGGTTTATACACTGAGTATTCTTATTCATGAAAAGGGATTGCTTTTTCCATCAAAAGACATAAAACTCATAGGAATAGACATAGACCAGAGGGCTATTAGAAAGGCGATTGAAGGAAGATATACTGCTAACTCCCTGAGGAGTGAGGACATACCTGTGGATAAATACTTTATGAGGGAGGGCAGATCATTCAGGATAAAAGACCTCTATAGAAGGATAGTAGAATTCAGACAGGGCAATATCCTTAACAGTAATACCTTTGTTGAATTTTTAAATGTTGATATGGTCTTCTGCAGAAATGTCTTTATCTATATGACTGAAGAGGCAATCCTTAAGGTCTTAAAGAATATTCACAGGGTCCTATGCAAAGGAGGCTATCTAATAATAGGTTCTGCAGAGAGTGTAACCTACAGAACAGACCTTTTTGAACCAGTCTATTATAACAGTGTTGTAGTTTATAGAAAGGGTTATGATAAAATAACCTAATTGTTATCGCTGAACTGTTAGGGAGGAATTTATGAAGAGGTCGTCTGAAACCATTAATTGCAAACTTAACTTAGTCTTTTCCTTCACTATCACTTTTTTCTCATTATTATTTTTAGTCAATAACACCTTTGGATTCGTAGGTGAGATTGAAAAGACAGATGGCACAGTCCTTTACAGGGAGAAGGCCGGGATACCCTATAAAAAGGCAAAGAGAGGGCTCACTGTTGAGAAGGGTTACTGGATAAAGACAGAGCCAAAAAGCTGGGCAGTTCTGAAACTTAGTGACGGAAGCACCTTCACACTTTCTGAGAATACAGAATTTGAGATAAATGAATATCTCATTGGTGATGACAGAAAGGATGGCCTCTTTTCAGTTACTCAGGGCAAGCTAAGAGCGACCATTACCAAATTTACAGGCCAGACAGTTAATTACAAAGTTAAGAGCCCTACAGCTGTTGCTGGAGTGAAAGGCACAGAATTCATGATGCTTACCAATGGTCAGGCAAATGTGTTTTTTGGAAATGAAGCTTTTGCTGGTGTCTCGGGGTATGGTAGAGAAGAAAAACCCCTTTCACCTGATACAATGGTTCAGAATACCCGTGGATATATACCTGCAGATCCTGTAAAGGTGGAGCCTGGCACAGCCCTTGAAAAGGCTAAGAAGGGCCTTTCTGATATAACTGCATCAAAACCGCCAAAGGACTGGGAGATATCTGGTGCCCTACCCCATATTATTGCAAGATGGGACATAAACTATGGTCATTATCTTGCTGACAGTGGAAGATATGACGAGGCCCTTTATATCTTCCAGATTGCCCTTGACCTATCAGACAATCCTGAGATAAGGTCTGATGCAAGGCTTGAAAGGGGTGCTGTCTATTCAAGATTTTTAAGAAATCCTGAGCTTGCCCTTGCTGAATATCTCCTGATACTCGAAGAATATCCTGAAGTGCCCCAGAAGGAGACAGCCCTCTATTTAACAGGTATGACCCTTTATGAACTCGGCTTCAAGAAACAGGCAAGAGAAAGATTACTTCAGTATAAGAGCCAATACCCTAAGGGAAAACACATCACTAATGTTGAGACCCTTCTCAAACTGACAGAATAATGGAGGCTTAGGCTGGAAAATCTCAGGGATGAACGAGTCTATGAAGATAAGGTATAAGCTCAATTAATTCTTCGGGTGATACAGAGGACTTCCAGTGGCCTGTGACTTTTGCAAGGAGTATTAATCCAAAAAACAGACTTATGATAAGTAGGGAGAATAAAATAGGAGAAATCGCCTTTCCTCCAATAGACATATCAAGGGCACCCTTAGATGGACAATAGCTGACACAAGTGAGACATCCTGTGCACTCAGGAGAATGAACCAGCCACTTCTTGTCAACAGGAAGGTTGGAGGGACAATTCTTTGAACAGAGACCGCAATTTATACATCTTTCTTTGTCCCTCTTTATTCTTGAGGGTCCAAAAACTGCCAGAAGTCCTAGGAGCGCACCGTAAGGACAGAGATACCTGCACCAGAAATTTTTATAAAAGAGCGAGAAGGAAAAAAGCAGGAACAGTACTATGATGGTTGTTGAAGAGGGTTCTACAAAAAACTTAAGGAGCTTTATATCAGCAATCTTCCAGTAAGGTGTATTCAGAAAGCTCCAGATAGATTGAGGTGTCATTTTAATAAGAATCACATAGAGAAAGAAGGTCATTAAGAGATATTTTATAGACCTCAGGGGATAATCAATATAAACAGGCATTTTTAGATTCCTACCCGCAATCAGTTTGCCGCTCTTAAATACAGGCTCAGACAATGTCCCAACAGGGCAGACCCATCCACAGAAGGACTTTCTGAAGAGGAAGGCAATGAGGAAGGCTCCTCCAAGAATGACAAGGCCAGAGGGATGGACAGGGTCAAAGATTCCCTGAGAAAGCCATAGTCTTAAGGCCATGAATCCACCAATAGGCATGAATCCATCAACAGAAGAAGGTCTGTCAAAGGTCGGGATTATTCCCTTCTCAATAAATTCTACAAAAAGATAAAACTTAACACCAGCGTATAAAATAAGGCCGAAGATAGTCCACTGGATGGCATATCTTATTAGCCTGATCTTTGACCTGTCAGTTTTTATATAATCTGAGCCCCTCATCTTTTCTATTCAGAAAGAAAAAGGCATTTGATATAATTATACTTGATTAATAACTTGAACTTTATGACCTGTGTCATAGCTATCAAAATAAAGTTTTAAATGTGCATACTGCTGTCCAAAACAATTGAGATGAGCTATTTAAAAGGGGCATAGGGCCTCAAAAACACAAAAGAAGCGTAAGTTACATTTAGGGGTTGCCTTTTGTGCTTTTTACTAATGGCGTAAGTCATAGTTACTAATGGCGTAAGTAATAGTTGGCCTCATGCCCCTTTAAGAATTATTTTAAACAGATGTGAAATGTGCATAAGGTTCAAAAACACAAAAGGCAATGTCTATTGTAAAAACCCCTTTAATTTGTTTTTAACAGCGGTGGACTTGTGTCATAATATTTTATGAAGAAAAAGGGTTTCCTATTTATACTCATTGCTATCTTTACAATACTCCTTACGGTTCTTCTCTATTTTTTGAGACCTGACGCCCTTAATTCCATTGACCTCAAATTAAGGGATACAAGGTTCAGATTTAGAGGCACCATTGAGCCTGACAATAGGGTCATTATAGTTGCCATTGATTCAAAAAGTATAGATGAGCTTGGAAGGTGGCCCTGGCAGAGGTCTGTGATTGCTGACCTTATTGAAGGACTTTCTCAGGCAAAGGCTATTGCTCTTGATGTTGTTTTCTCAGAACTCTCAGACCCTTTGTCAGATAAAAAATTATCAAGGATAATAAACAACTCCAGAAATGTTATTGCAGGATATTATCTCAGGGATGAGGAGACGACCATTAATAACTCGTCCCTTTTAAATCTCAAAAACTCAAGGATTAAACTTATAAAAACAAAAGGAGATATTGTGGCGATTCCTGTACGGGAATATCCCTATGGAGAGTTGAATATAAGCTCAATAAAGGCTGAGGCAGGCTTTTTTAATGTGATTCCTGATGAGGATGGTCTTTACAGAAAGGCAAACCTCCTTTTGCTCTTTCAGGGAGACCTTTATCCCTCTCTTGCCCTTCAGGCAGTAAGGCTTTATAAAAATCAACCAATCCTCCTTGAGCTTGAGGAGTACGGGATAGCCTCTTTGATAATAGGTCATGAGAAGATTCCCTGTGATGAATCAGGTCTTCTCACGATAAATTATTACGGAAAAGGCGGAACCTTCAAAACAATTTCAGCCGTTGATGTGATAAAGAAGAGGATTAGCCCTAACCAATTCAAAGACAGGATAATATTTATAGGTGCTACGGAGATAGGAATCAGTGATATCAGGAATACACCTGTTGACCCTGTAATGCCGGGTGTGGAGATCCATGCCACAGTGGCATCAAATATCCTCAGTGGTCATTATCTTATATACAATGCCTGGGTTGCTGGCCTTGATATCCTCTTCATTGGCCTGCCCGTTCTGGTTCTTGTATTCCTTATCTCAAAGACTCAGAGGACTGTATATTCTCTTGCCTTCTTTATTCTAATAACTACAGGCACCTATTCATTAAACCTCTGGCTTTTCAAAACATACCTCTTCAACCTCTCAATGATTTATCCCCTGAGCTCATTACTCCTCTCCTATATAACCTCAGAGGCTTACAGGAATATTGTTATTGAAAAGAAGAGCAGGTTCCTCAAAAGGGCCTTTTCGAGCTATGTATCATCAGAGCTCGTAAACATAATCCTCAGGAATCCTGACCTCTTAAGGCTCGGAGGAGAAAAAAGGACTATCACGGTGCTTTTTTCTGATATCAGGGACTTCACAACCCTATCAGAGGCCCTCGAACCTGAGAGGCTCGTGAGTCTTTTAAACCACTATCTCGATCCAATGACAAAGATTGTCCTTAAACATAAAGGCATGCTTGATAAATATATTGGCGATGCCATAATGGCAATATATAATGCACCTGTTGACCTTGAGGACCACCAGCAGAAGGCTCTTTTAACAGGCCTCGAGATGTTAAAGGAACTTAAAAGATTAAATGAAGATTTTAAGAGAAAAGGCCTTCCTGAAATTGATATTGGCATAGGTATAAATACAGGTGAGGCAATCACAGGCAATATGGGGACAGAGACGAGGTTTGACTACACAGCCATAGGAGATACAGTGAACCTTGCCTCAAGGCTTGAGGGATTGAATAAATTTTACGGGACAAGGATTATTATAAGTTCAACCACATACGAAGGTATAAAGTCCCGCAGTGACTTCTATATAAGGGAGCTTGATTTCATTAGGGTTAAGGGTAAAAAAGAGCCTGTGAGGATCTATGAGGTTATAGAAGAGAGCTCACCACTTACAGGAATTATCAAAGAATTTGAAATGGCCCTCCTCCTTTACAGGGAAAGGAGATTCAGGGAAGCCCTTGAGGTCTTTAGAGACCTTGAAAACAGGTTCAATGATAGCGCATCAAAGGTCTTCAGGAAGCGTTCTGAGTCTTTTATCTTGAACCCTCCACCAGAAGATTGGGATGGCGTATATGTGGCTAAGGAGAAATAGTTGATTTAAATTATTTTATTTTTATATCCTTGGATAAACAGGATGAATAACTTTATTACAAATAGCCCGACCAAACAGCTTAAAAACAGGATCCTTGAACTCCTTTCTAAGTGTAAAGAGTTAAAACTTCTTGTAGGGTTTTTCTATTTTTCAGGTTTAAAGGAATTATATGAAGGGCTTAAGAATAATCCAGATGTGGTGCTAAAGGTCTTAGTGGGTTTAAATGTTGACAAGACAAACTATGGG
>DAISHO010000074.1:0-8522 GCA_036822495.1 Thermodesulfovibrionales bacterium | reverse complement strand
TTGAGGCCTTATGCCCTTTTGAAAATAACATTTTAATTTATTTTGGACAGCTATGCTCATAAATAAGATTTAAAAATAATCTGGCAGGAACAAAGCCTCTTAAATGGTCAATAAGAATATCGGTGTCTATTACAATTCGCTCAATAAACTCCGAGCTCATCAATCCTTTTCTCGCTTTCTTTTCTTAATTTTTCAAGATAGTCTTCTTTGTCAATCCATATTCCAAAGGTCTCATCAAGAATATCCTCTTTTCCTTCTTCATCAATCATGATATAAATTTCACTGTTATTCTCTAATACTATTACTGTATTCTCAGAAATCTTGACCTTCCCATTATAATATTTACCTTTAACAATCTTTTTCATATCTTCACCTCCACTATTATTAGTATACCTTAAAACTTTACCTTCCTTCTTAATCTTAAAGAATTTGTCACAACACTTACAGAGCTCATTGCCATTGCTAATGAGGCAATCATGGGATTCAGGAGAAGACCTGTAAAGGGATAGAGGGCTCCAGCAGCAACAGGTATGCCAATAATGTTATATATGAATGCCCAGAAAAGATTCTGTTTTATTGTTTTCATTGTTAGCCTGCTGAGTTCGATTGCCTTCACCGCACTCATAAGGTCACCCTTGATTAAAGTGATATCACTCGACTCCATGGCGATATCCGTTCCTGTACCGATGGCTATACCCACATGGGCCTCCATAAGGGCAGGTGCATCATTTATACCATCACCAATCATCGCCACAATCCTTCCCTCTTCTTTGAGACTTTTTATTATCCTCAACTTCTCCTCAGGCGTAACCCTTGCATGATATCTCTCTATGCCTACCTTCCTGGCAATTGCCGATGCTGTAAGGCCATGATCACCTGTAAGCATTATCACCTCTATGGAGAGCCTCCTGAGCTCTTCAATTGCCTCCTTTGAACCATCTTTCACAGGATCGGCAATGGCAAGTATTGCCATGACATTTTCATTAATCGCTAAGAATACAGGAGACATTGCCCTCGATGATATATCCTTCTCATATTCACCATACAAAGATATATCGATACCATGCCTGCTCAAAAATTCACCACTCCCGATTAATACAGTGACCGCTTTATCGTTTATCAAGACCTCTCCCTTCACACCACCACCTGGCTCGACATGTATCGAGAGGGGGTCTTCAAGTACAATAGAGGCTTTACCTGATAGACTCAGTGCCTTTTCCACTATAGCCCGTGCAAGGGGATGCTCTGAAAGCCTCTCAATAGAGGCAGCAATCCTCAAAAGCTCTTCATCAGGGATATCTCCAAGGTTTTTAATCTCCATTACCTCAGGGCTACCTTTTGTAATAGTTCCTGTTTTGTCAAGGACTACAGTATTAACCTTACCAGCTGTCTCCAGTGCCCTGGCATCCCTTATAAGGATACCTCTTTCAGCACCAATACCTGTTCCAACCATAATGGCTGTTGGCGTGGCAAGACCAAGGGCACAGGGACAGGCAATAATAAGGACAGCAATAAAATTCATTAAGGCAAGCGTGAAAGATGGACCAAGGGCATACCAGATTCCAAAGGTCCCGATTGCTATAGCTATAACAGAAGGAACAAATACAGAGGCAACCCTGTCCGCAAGGGCCTGAATTGGAGCCTTACTCGCCTGAGCCTCTTCAACGAGCCTTATGATTCCTGCAAGGACTGTATCTCTGCCAACCCTTTCTGCTACCATCCTGAAGGAGCCAGCCTTATTCACAGTACCACCGAAAACAGGATCGCCACTGAATTTCTCAACAGGCAGACTTTCACCGGTAAGCATTGACTCATCTACTGAGGAAGACCCCTCTATAATCTTTCCATCAACTGGTATCCTTTCACCCGGTCTGACGATGATAATATCTCCAGGGTTTAGATTCTCTACAGGGATGTCTTCTTCAGCTCCATCCCTCAAAACCCTCGCAGTTTTTGGCTGAAGGCCTATGAGTCTCCTTATTGCCTCAGAGGTTCTTCCCTTTGCTCTTGCCTCGAGAAGCCTTCCAAGGAGAATAAGGGTTATTATCACAGAAGAGGTATCAAAATATACATGGGGCTCAACCCCTCCTTTGATAAAAAAGGAAGGATAGAATGTGGCGATACTGCTATAGATATAGGCTGAGAATGTTCCAACACTCACAAGGGTATTCATATTAGAAGTCCTGTGTTTAAGGGCACTCCAGGCAGTCCTGTGGAACCTCCAGCCCGACCAGAACTGAACAGGTGTTGCAAGGAGAAAAAGGAGCCATTCTTCAGAAATATAGGGAATCTCCACCATGCTCCCGATAAAGACCGGAAATGTGAGCAGAAGACTTATAATGAATCTCCTCTTCAGGTCATTATAATCCCTTTCCCTTTCTATCCTTTCTCTATCAATAAAGTCTCCTCCAATTAACTGAGCACTATAGCCTGCATCCTTAACAGCCTTTTTTATATCTTCAATACCTATAAGTGTAGGGATATATTCCACAACAGCCTTTTCAGCGGCAAGATTAACATTCACTGATACCACGCCATAAATAGAACCTATTGCCTTCTGGACAGCAGCCACACAGGCAGCACAGGTCATGCCTTTAATTGAAAGGGAGACCTTTACTGTTAATACCCCATACCCCTGCTCTTTTATTGCATTTATAATAGTCTCAAGGGGTATCCTCTTTTCAGACTCTATGCTCGCCCTTTCCCTCGGGAGGTTTACTGAGACAGATCTTACACCATCAATGGTCTTAAGGGCCCTCTCAACAGCCCTCACACAGGCAGCGCAGGTCATACCTGTTACTGGTATCTCAATCTTCATGGTTTATTTTAACAGTTCTGAATGCTAAATATACAGTTGGTGGCGAAGTAAATGTTCTTGACATTTTTATTTTTAAAATTTATAATGTGCATATGCACATAATATATCTTATACCCTATGCCAAGGTATAAAAAACCACGAAAGTGCCGGTGCTCTTTTTCAAGGCTTAGAAACAGGATATTCAAACCTGCTGGCATACCCTCAGAACGCCTTGAATTCATAACCCTCTACAGGGATGAGATAGAGGCCTTACGATTATGTGATAGGGAAGACTTAACACAGGAAGAGGCTGGTAAAAGGATGGGGATATCCCGCGGAACAGTCCAGAGACTCCTGAACAGTGCACGAAAGAAGATAGCCACTGCCATTACTGAGAGAAAGGGCATAATATTCCAGAAGGAGACAGATGCTAAATCCCTTCAGGGATTAAGAAAAAAATAATAGATTCCGAGGAGGTTATTATGGCAGAAAAAAAGTTTGTATTTATCCTCAAACATTCCTATGATGACCCCGACATAGTGGCTGGGGCGATGCAGCTTGCCGCTAACATGAAGGCCTTTGATGTTGAACTCGATTTCTTCTTAATGGACAAAGGTGTCCTTCTTGCAAAGAAAGGATTTGCTGAAACCCTTACATGGCAGAAAAAAGACGAGTTTTCTCCTGTGGCAGACCTTCTAAAGACCCTTACTGAAGACTTTGGTGTGAAGTTCTACATCTGTGCATCCTGTGTAAAACATTATGAACTCGACAGGGCAGAACTTATAAAGAATGCCGAGATAAGGCCAGGCTCTTTTCTTGGAGAGATGCTCCTTGAAAGACAGGCCCTGACATTCTGAATTGAGATGGCCTTATGACATAATTTCTGCGAGGAGACTCCAGCAGGAGCTATCTGAAAAGGTCAGGATTGAACCCTTAAGAAAAGGGATAACCACAGTCGCTGGTGCTGATGCTGCCTATTTTAAAGACAAAATTATAGTTGCTATATGCCTTTTCAAGTTTAATAATCTCGAGCTCCTTGAGGAGGTCTCATTTACAGAAAAGGTCAGATTTCCCTATATCCCTGGCCTCCTTTCCTTCAGGGAAGGGCCTGCCATTTTAAAGGCGACTAAGAAACTATCTACAAGACCTGATCTAATGCTCTTTGATGGTCATGGCATATGTCATCCTCATAGACTCGGAATAGCCTCCCACATGGGTGTGATATTAAATATTCCCACTATAGGGTGTGCAAAATCTATTTTAACTGGAAGGTATTCAGAACCTGGTACAGAGAAGGGGAGTTTTTCCTATATATATGTTGATACCCAGATAATAGGTATCTGCCTGAGAACAAGGGATAACACAAGACCTTTATTCATTTCCCCTGGACATCTCATTGACTTTGAAGATGCCATGAGGATTGTGTTAAATTGTTGTAAAGGATTCAGGATTCCCGAACCCCTGAGAAGGGCCCATACATTTTCAAAGATAATCAAGAACAGGCTCTATGGATGAGGCAGTAAGGGAATACATAAAAGACTTCTTCTCAAAAAGGCTTCTCCACTTTGGAGATACACCCGCCTCTCTGGGCTGGACAGAAATGGGCCAGCAATTGAGGTACGAATATATAACAGGCCTTCTTCCTCTTGACAATTCATCTATACTTGACTTTGGGTGTGGCAAGGGTGACCTCTATGGCTATCTCTCGAGCAAGGGTCTCAGAATAGATTATACTGGTGTGGATATAAACCCGGACCTTATAAGACTCGCAAAGAAGAAATTTCCAGAGCCAAAATTCTATACCCTTGATATAGATGAAGAGGACATAAAAGAAGAATTTGATTTTATAATCATCTGTGGTGTCTTCAATCTAAACATCAAGGGGATTAAAGATTCCGCCTTCAGGGCAATAAAGAAATTATTCCTTAATACAAAAAAGGTCCTTCTCTTTAACTGTCCGAGTATCTATTCACGAAGAAAAGACCTAACCCTCCTCTACTATGACCCTGTTGAGGTCTTGAGTCTTGCACTGAGTATTACAGAAAATGTAAATTTATATCACAACCTCATTGAGGGAGAAATATTCTTGATACTTTCCAGGGAGGGATAAGAAATGGCAGAGGAACATTCCTTTGATATTGTCAGTGAGGTCAATCTTCAGGAGGTTTCCAATGCTGTTGAACAGGCCATGAAGGAGATAGGCCAGAGATTTGACTTTAAAGGTAGCAAAAGCAGTATAAGCCTTGACAAAAAGAACAGCACCATTACCCTCATATCAGATGACGAGCAGAAACTGAAAAGCGTAATTGATATCCTCCAATCAAAATTAATCAAAAGAAGCGTTCCTCTGAAATCCCTTAATTATGGAAAGATAGAACCAGCCTCAGGCAACACAGTGAGACAGGTGGTTACAATCCAGCAGGGCATTTCTCAGGATAAGGCAAAGGAGATTGTTAAGTTTATAAAAGAGATGAAGTTGAAGGTGAGCGCAGAGATACAGAAGGATCAGGTGCGGGTCAAAGGTAAAAAGATAGACGACCTTCAGGCAGTAATCGCTAAACTGAAGGAAAGGGATTTTGGTATTGCCCTGCAGTTTACTAATTACAGATAGGCTGAGCAACTGCTCAGCAGGAGCTTACACCTCAGGTTCCTCCTGAGTAACTACCAGAGCCAAAACTATAACTACCACCAATAGAACAGCTGAAAGAGGATACCTTCTTTTTCAGCTCCTTTGAGCCACACCTCGGGCATTCTGTATCCTTTTCAGACGTACCTACCTTCTGAAGAAGGACAAACTCTGCCTTACACTTCTCACATATGTATTCATAAAGGGGCATCTTGATTCCCTCCTTGTTTAAAAGTTTCTAAACTATGATAATATTTTCATATTACTTATGTCAACAACCTATTATCTCAGGTGTTTCACTCTTTAAGGAGACCACCACGCAAAAAATTAATCCACAGGCCATCAACACTCCATCCCTATATACTCCTGTTTAGAATGTCTAAACTTATAATTTCAAGTTGACAGAAGCCCATCCTTATGTTACTTTAAAATAAAAAAAACCCTCTTCAGAGGGTGAAAGGCAGTGTAAGGGGAGGTTTTTATGAAGAAAAGGTTTCTCTACCCATTCCTTTCAATCCTTTCAATCCTTATAGCCCTTGTCCTCACTATCACTCTCACCCAGAAGAAGGCAGGCTCAGAAGAGAAGAAGGTCTATAAGGGAGTTGTCTATTCAGCCACAAGAGGTGGTCATCTGGTATTCACTCACATAACCATTGACGGTACAAGAGACCTTATCTCAGGCTCAATTGCTGGAAGACTTGTGATACCTAACAGAGAGCAGGCCGATGCCATTGAAATGTCACCTGACCAGAAGTATATCTATTATCCAACCTGGGACACAAGCACCCTCTATGTAATAGACATTACTGACAAATTAAATCCAAAGGTAGTGGCAGAAAAGAAGGTCTTTGACAAACCTACGAGGTTCTGTGGAAGTGTTATAGGTCCTGATGGAAGACTATATCTGAGCTCCATGTCTCAGGGAGATGTCCATGTCTTTGACATATCAAATCCAACAGATCCAAAGCTCATGGACAGGCTTTACAAGAGCACCTATCTGTGCGGAGTCCAGGTCATTGAAGATGGGAAATACATCTGGACAACAGACATGAAGGAGCACAAGCTCTATGTCTATGATGCTAAGACCCATGAGAAGGTTGATGAGATAATCCCCGGTGGGAAGGAGCTCCTCCACAGGGCAAGGCTTGGGCCAGATAAGAGATACCTTTTCCAGTCATCAACAGGTGCTGTTGCTGGACAGCCTGCCAACGGAAGGGTCTATATAATTGATACAAAGAAGAAAAAGGTTAAAGATACTATCTTACTTGGTGAGGACTATGACCCCCATGACACAGCCATAACACCTGATGGAAAATATGCCATTATTGCAGCAAGAAGGGTCCCTCCACAGGATTACAAGGACTCAGAGTATCTTGTAGTAAATCTTAAAAATAAAAAGGTGATAGGTAGTATTTCTATGTGCAAGTCCTGCCACAATGCCATGGGTGTTAACCCTGAGGCTGGAAAGGAAAGAGAGGTCTTTATGTGTGGTATCCAGATAGCCTGGGAGAAATGAGAAAAGAAGACTAATGTTAGGCCTGGCCCTCACTATTACTTAGCTCTCTGGGCCAGGCCTTTTTGTTAAAATATTTTATGAATCTCTTTTATATTGCAAAAAAGAATCTCAAGAGAAAGGTCTTCAGAACCATTGCCCTGATAAGCTCCATTGCCCTTGTATCAGGCCTCCTCTTCGCAGGTGCTATAAGCATGAAGAGCGTTATGACAAGCATTGTCATTGGCTCTCAGAGGCTCGGTGCAGACCTCATGGTCGTTCCAGAGGGTTATGAAGAAAAGGCCCGCACAACATTGATTGCTGGCAAGCCCTCTGTTTTCTATATGCCAAAGGATATCCTTGAAAAGGTGAGAAGGATTAAGGGAGTTAAACAGGCCTCTCCGCAGCTATTTATAAAGTCCACACAATATCCGTGCTGCACTTATGTTGATGTCCTTCTTGTTGCCTTCGAACCAGAGACGGATTTTACTGTAAAACCATGGCTTCAGGACACAATAAAGAGAGACCTTAGCAAAGATGAGGTGATAATTGGAGGCTCCATACCAGTAAGCACAGGAGAGAAGATGACATTCTTTGGAAAAGAACTCACTGTTGTAGGTTCACTCCAGAGGACAGGCCTCGAATACATAGATCATGCAGTTTATATGACAATGGAGACAGCAAGGGACCTCATAAAGGTTTCAAAGACTAAGGCCTATGAACCATTAAATATAAGCGATGACCTCTATTCCACCATCCTTGTTCAGCTCGATGAAAAGGTATCGCCTGAACGTGCTGCTGTATTTATTGAGTATGAGATAAAGGGAGTGAAGGTGATAACATCCCAGGATGTAATAGGTAATGTCAAGAGACAGCTCTTTGCCCTTCTAAAAACCCTCTTTAGCCTTGGAATAAGTCTCTGGATAGTGACAATTATCCTTGTAGGGGTGGTCTTTTCCATGATAGTGAATGAAAGGCAGCGGGAGATAGGTATTCTTCGCTCCTTAGGAGCAAAAAGGTCTGGAGTCTTTTATCTCATAACTATTGAGGCATTTATTATCTCTATTATTGGTGGGATAACAGGGATTATAGCAGGAGGCATCTTCCTGTTGCTAATTAAAGAACCGGTAAGGGTTGCCTTTAACCTGCCCTATCTCTGGCCCGGGACATTATTTGTAATTGCAACAGGACTGATAATTCTGTTAATATCCATTGTTACTGGAACAGGCACAGCCCTCTATCCAGCCATGAGAATTAGCAGGATGGAACCCTATGAGGCAATAAGGATGGGTGAATAGAATTCTGAAAATAAGATTCAGGAGGTGTTAGATGTTAAGATTTGTTTTAATTCTAATCTTTGCACTATTCAGTTCTGCATCCCTTGCTGGAGATATTAGTGTTGATGACATATCTGGCATGTTCTCGATGAGGCCAGATACAGGTGCAGTTTTTATGAAGATAAAAAACTCAGGTAACATGGACGATGCCCTGATTGGGGCAAAGACAGACATAAAGGATGTGGTCGTTGAACTTCACGATGTAAAGAATGGTCAGATGTTTAAGATTGAAAAGATTTCTGTTCTGGCAAAGAGTACTGTTGAGCTGAA